>NZ_JBFUFQ010000286.1:0-6516 GCF_056403355.1 Rhizobacter sp. P2_H3
TCGCTGGTGTAGGCGCCCTGGTTGATGCCCAGGCCGAGCAGCGCGGCGAGGAACGGCGTCATCACGTCGACGGTGCGCAGCTCCCACACCCCGGGCAGGCCGAGGGTCGGGAACACCAGCGCCAGGTTGAACCACAGCAGCAGCTGCAGGATCACCGGCGTGCCGCGGAACAGCCACGTGTAGCCGCGCGCGACGCTGCTGAGCACCGGGTTCGCCGACAGCCGCATCACCGCGGTCACGACACCGAGCACGATGCCCAGCGCCATCGCGAGCACGCTCATCACGACGGTGTTCAGCAGCCCCTCGAGGATCGAGCGCGCGGTCAGGAACCGCGCGACGTACGACCATTCGATCTTGCCGTGCGCGAACGCGTTCGCGATGAACAGCAGCACCGCGAGGATCAGCGCCGTCGCGAGGTAGCGGCCCCAGTAGCGGCGCGGCACCTGGGTCAGGTGCGAGATGCTGCCGAAGTCGTCCTGCGCGCGCACGGGCCCGGCGCTCAGCATCGCGGCCCCCGGTAGTCGGCGCACCACAGCGCCTGCGCGGCCAGTTGCAGCTTCAAGCGGCCGATCTGCTCGTGCACGCGGGCTGGTGCGGTGCCGCCGTGCCCGGTGCGCGCGGCGACGGCGGCTTCCAGCGTCAGGTGCGGCCGCAGGTCGGCGGTGAGCCGCGGGTCGACCTCGGCCAGCAGCGCCGCCGGGGCCTCGCCCAGCTCGATGCCCTGCGCCTCGCAGGCCTTCACGAGCGCGCCGGTGATCTCGTGCGCCTCGCTGAACGGCACGCCGCGCAGCGCGAGCCGGTCGGCCACCTCGGTCGCGAGCGTGAAGCCGAGCGGCGCCTGGCGGCGCAGCTCGTCGGCGTCGACGCGCATCGTGCGGATCATCCCGGCCATCGCCGGCAGCACCAGCGCGAGCGTGTCGACGCTGTCGAAGGCCGCGCCCTTGTCCTCGGCCAGGTCGCGGTTGTAGGCGAGCGGCAGCGACTTCAGCGCCGCCATCATCCCGGTGAGGTTGCCGATCAGGCGGCCGGCCTTGCCGCGGCTCAGCTCGGCGATGTCGGGGTTCTTCTTCTGCGGCATGATCGAACTGCCGGTGCAGTACGCGTCGTCGAGCACCACCCAGCGGAACTGGCGCGACGACCACAGCACCACCTCCTCCGACAGGCGCGACAACTCCACCGCCAGCATGCCGGTGATGAACAGGAACTCGCACACGTGGTCGCGCGCCGCGACCGCATCGATCGAGTTCTCGCACGGCGCGTCGTAGCCGAGCTCCGCCGCCGACAGCTCGGGCGAGCGGCACAGGGCCGAACCGGCGAGCGCCGCGGCGCCGAGCGGCGAGCGGGCGCTGCGGCGATCCCAGTCGACCAGCCGGTCGACGTTGCGGCCGATCGCCTGCGCATGCGCCAGCAGGTGATGCGCGAACACGATCGGCTGCGCCGGCTGCAGGTGCGTGAAGCCGGTCGACAGCGTCGTGACGTGGGCCTCGGCCTGCTGCAACAGCGCGGCCTGCAGCTCGAGCACCGCGGCGGCGATCGAGCGCGCCCGGTCGCGCAGGTACAGCTTCAGGTCGTTGGCGGCCTGGTCGTTGCGCGAGCGGCCGGCACGCAGCTTGCCGCCGATGGCACCCAGGCGCTCGGTCAGCACGCGCTCGAGGAAGGTGTGCACGTCTTCATCGGCCGGCGACGGGTGCAATGCGCCGGCGGCGAACTCGCGCCCGATCGCGTCGATCGCGTCCATCAGCGCATCGAGTTCGGCGGCCTGCAGGATGCCGGCCCGCTGCAGCTCGCGGGCATGGGCGCGCGAGCCGGCCAGGTCGTAGGGCACGAGGCGGAAGAAGCTCGGGTCGGAACGCGACAAGGCCTTCAGCGCCGCCGACGGCTCCGACTTGAACCGTGCGCCCCACAACCGCTGCGTCGCCGCCGCCGAACCTGCTTCCATGCCGTGTCACCCCGCAAGGGCCTCCGAAAGAATGGCGGGATGCTAGTGACGACGGCGCGCGCTGAACACCGAGATTAAGAACCGCGGCGGGCGCAAAAAAACTCAGCCTGTCGCAGGCCGCGCCGTGGCTGCGAAACACCGGCCGTGGCCTGAACCTTGCAAGCAATTCCTCCCCTCATGCCCAAGACGCCCGACCTTCCCTCGCTGCACGATGCCGCCAAGCGCCTGACGCCGCGCAGCCGGCTGCCGCCGCTCAATGCGCTGCGCGCCTTCGATGCGACCGCGCGCCACCTCACCGTCGTGAAGGCGGCCGACGAACTGAGCGTCACGCCGAGCGCGGTGAGCCACCAGCTGCGCACGCTCGAGGACGCTCTCGGCGTGCAGCTCTTCACGCGCAACAAGACCCGGCTCAAGCTGACGACGCACGGCGAGGCGCTGCTGCCGTCGGTGCGCTCGGCGTTCCAGTCGATCGCATCGGCCGCCGCGCGGCTCGGCGACGCGGTGATGGTCGGCGACCTCGTCGTCTCGGCGCCGGTCGGCCTGAGCTCGCGGCTGCTGACGCGCCACATCGGCGAGTTCCTCACCGCGCACCCCGACGTGCACCTGCGGCTGGTCGCGTCGAACGACGACAAGGAGGTGTATGCGCCGTCGGTCGATGTCTGCATCCGCTATGGCACCGGCATCTGGCCCGACCGGCAGGTGCGGCTGCTGAGCCCGGTGACGATCTACCCCGTCTGCAGCCCGGCGCTGATCAACGGACCGCAGGGCGTGCGCACGCTGGACGACCTGCGCCACCACCTGCTGCTGTGCGAGGACGGCGGCGCCGAATGGACGCGCTGGCTGCTCGCGGCCGGTGCGCGCACCGACGGCTTCCGGATGACCGAGATGGGCAATGCGCACATCGCGATCGAGGCGGCACTGCACGGCCAGGGCGTCGCGCTCGGCGACAGCCTGCTGGTCGGCGACGACCTCGCCGAGGGCCGGCTGGTGCGGCTGTTCGAGCAGAGTGTGCCGGCCCGGCATGCGTACTACATGGTGTGCCGCCACGAGGTCTGCGAGAGCCCGCTGGTGGCGGGGTTCACCGACTGGGTGCTGGGGAAGGTGCACGCCGGCTCGGCGCCGGGGTGACGTCCGAAGTGACGATCAGGCCCGGTACTGAACGCCGGGCAGCACGCACAGCATCTCGTACGCGAGGTTCGCACCGACCAGCGCGGTCGTGCCCTGCGGGTCGTACGGCGGCGAGATCTCCACCAGGTCGGCGCCGACGAGGTCGAGCCCGCGCAGGCTGCGGATGATCTCCAGCCCCTGCTGCACGCTGAGCCCGCCGATCTCCGGCGTGCCGGTGCCGGGCGCGAACGACGGGTCGAGGCCGTCGATGTCGAAGCTGAGGTAGACGGGCCCCCCGCCGACGCRCTCGACCACCTCCTTCATCAGCGGCAGCAGGCTGCGGTGCCAGCACTCCTCGGCCTGCACCACGCGAAAGCCCTGCGCGCGGCACCAGTCGAAATCGTCGGCGTGGTAGCCGGTGCCGCGCAGGCCGATCTGCACCACGCGCTGGCAGTCGAGCAGGCCCTCTTCGACGGCGCGGCGAAACGGCGTGCCGTGCGCGATCTTCTCGCCGCCCATCGTGTCGTTGACGTCGGCATGCGCGTCGACGTGCACGACGCCGACCGGGCCGTAGCGCTTGCGCATCGCGCGCAGGATCGGCCAGGCGATCGTGTGGTCGCCGCCGATCGTGATCGGGCGGCAGCCGCCGGCGATGATGCGGTCGTAGGCCGCCTCGATGCGGTCGATCGAATCGACGATGTTGTACGGGTTGGTCGCCACGTCGCCGATGTCGGCGACCTGCAGCGAATCGAAGGGCGCGGCGCGCGTGGCCATGTTGTAGGGCCGCAGCAGCACCGACTCGCTGCGCACCTGGCGCGGGCCGAAGCGCGCACCGGAGCGGTTGGAGGTGCCCAGGTCGAACGGCACGCCGACGAAGCAGGCGTCGAGCCCCTCGGCGGTCGGCTGGTGCGGCAGCCGCATCATCGTCGCGATGCCGGCGAAGCGCGGCACCGCGTCACCGCCCAGCGGCTGGTTGAAACGCGGGGCGGCGGGAGCTTGCGGAGGGGTCACGACGGGATGCCGGCAGCC
Source organism: Rhizobacter sp. P2_H3 (assembly GCF_056403355.1). NCBI lineage: Bacteria > Pseudomonadati > Pseudomonadota > Betaproteobacteria > Burkholderiales > Sphaerotilaceae > Rhizobacter > Rhizobacter sp. P2_H3. The sequence goes on from NZ_JBFUFQ010000286.1 coordinate 4,076, forward strand.
AGGGATCCCGGATCATAGGAGCCGTGCGGCGCGGCAGCCGATCGAAAAACTCAACGGGCGGCCTTAGTTTTATTGCCGGCCGCCGCGGCCCGGCTGCCTATCATCGGCGCCACGATGAATGCAGCACGCCCCCGCATCTACTATTTCAGCCGCATCGATCCGCCCGCGATGTGGCGCGACGCACTGGCCGGGCAACTCGGCGACGACGCCTTCGACTTCATCGTCGGGCCCGGCTGCGCGGCGCCGCACGAGATCGACATCGGCCTGATGTACAACCTGCCGCCCGAGGGCCTGCGCGCGTTCTCGAACCTGCGCGCGGTGCTGTCGCTGTCGGCCGGCGTGAACCAGTTCGACCGCACGCGCATGCCTCCGGGCGTACCGCTCGCGCGATCGGTCGACAGCTCGCTCGCGCAGCACATCGTCGGCTATGCGAAGGCCGCGGTGCTGCGCTACCACCGGCGCTTCCACCGCTACGAGCGCGATTCGCAGGCGGCGCTGTGGCGCTTCGAGCACCCGCGGTTGAATGCGCAATCGGCGGTGGGCGTGCTCGGGCTCGGCGAGCTCGGCAGCGCGGTGGCCGCGGCGCTCGCGGCCGAAGGGTTCACGGTGCACGGCTGGAGCCGGTCGCCGCGCGAACTGGCCGGCGTGCGCACCCATGCCGGTGCCGCCGGGCTTGCGCAACTCGCCGGCGCCACCGACATCCTCGTCAACCTGCTGCCGTTGACCGACGAGACGCACGGCATCCTGTCGGGCGCGCTGTTCTCGCAGATGCGGCCCGGCTCGTTCGTGATCAACATGGGCCGCGGCGGGCACCTGGTGGAAGACGACCTGCTGGCGGCGCTCGCGAGCCGCCGGCTCGAAGCCGCGACGATCGACGTGGCGACGGTGGAGCCGCTGCCCGCGGGCCATCCGTTCTGGCGCCACCCGGGCATCCTCGTGACGCCGCACGTCGGCGGCATCACGACGGCCGCCACCGCGGCACCGCAGCTCGCCGAGAACGTGCGGCGCGCGATGCGCGGCGAGCCGCTGCTGAACCAGGTGGATGAAGGACGGGGATACTGACCGTGTGCGCTGGCGCCCCGCGCGTCAGTACATGTCGCCGCCCCCGCCCCGGTCGCTGCCGGGCGCGAGGTTCTCGAACTTCGTGAGCGGCTTCAGGAACGCGAGCCGCACCGTGCCGGTCGGGCCGTTCCGCTGCTTGCCGATGATGATCTCGGCGACACCCGGGTCCTTGCTCTCGTCCTTGGTGTAGTAGTCGTCGCGGTAGATGAACATGATGACGTCTGCATCCTGCTCGATCGCTCCCGATTCACGAAGATCGCTCATCATCGGGCGCTTGTCGGTACGAGTCTCGACGCTTCGGTTCAGCTGCGACAGCGCGATCACCGGGCACTTCAGTTCCTTGGCCAGCGACTTCAGGCCGCGCGAGATCTCGCCGATCACGGTGGCGCGGTTTTCCTCGCTGCCGCCGCCGCTGCCGCTCATCAGCTGCAGGTAGTCGACGACGATCAGTCCGAGCTGGCCGCACTGCCGCGCCTGGCGGCGCGCACGGGCGCGCAGCTCGCTCGGCGACAGCGCAGAGCCTTCGTCGATGAAGACCGCAGCCTTGCCGAGCTTCTCGACCGCCTCGGACAGCCGGCCCCATTCGTCGTCGCGCAGCTTGCCGGTGCGCAGGTTGCTCTGGTCGATGCGGCCGAGCGAGCCGACCATCCGCAATGCGAGCTGCGCCGCGCCCATTTCCATCGAGAACACGACGACCGGCAGGCCCTCGTGCACCGCGACGTTCTCGGCGATGTTCAATGCGAAGGCGGTGTTGTGCGTGACGACATCTTCGTCGGTGATGTACAGCCGCTGCGGATGCGACACCGAGATGCACTGGCACGGCGCGCGGCGCGACGGCTCGATCGCGCTGAGCGTCAGCCGCTTCTGGCGCTGCCAGCGCTCGGGCGTGCGGGCCTGCTTGTCCGACAGCAGGAACAGCGAGCGCGGTTCAGGGTGCGAGATGTGGCACACGTAGGCCGGCAGGCCCGGCACGCGCATCCCGGCAACGTTGGTGAAATGCGGCGCCTTCTGGCTGATCGAGCACCAGCCGCCGAGCGAGCGGACCAGCGCAGCCACGTCGTCGGCCAGGCGCCGGCTCGCGGTCGAGAGGCGCACGCTGCCCCAGCGCTCGACCCAGCCATCGGTGTCGAGCAGGCCGCGCAGCAGGTCGAGCCGGCGCTCGCGGCTGGCGGTGAGATAGGACTCGGGAATGAATTTCTGGTCGCTGGACAGGCCCGACAGGCCGAGCGCCTCGAGCGCGGTGCGCAGCGGGTTGGGTTGCGCGCCGAGCAGCCCGGGCACATGGCCGCGGTCGCGGCGCACGATGCGGTAGTCGTAGCGACCGGCGTGCGTGACTTCCATGCCGTCGCCGGCGCGCTCGGCGACGCGCTCGATCATTT
>NZ_JBFUFQ010000287.1:0-6458 GCF_056403355.1 Rhizobacter sp. P2_H3
GGATCGGATCTGCGACTGGTACAGCGTGATCAGCGACATCGGCAGCGAGGTCACCAGCCGGCCCATGCGCGCCATGATCAGGTAGGCCATGAAGTGGGCCGCGTGGTCGGAGCTGCCGCGCGCGACGGTCAGCACCGAGCCCGGCGGCTTGCTGCGCAGCAGCGCGCCGAAGTCGCTGTAGGCCTGGTCGTTCTCGGCCAGTTGCCGTGCGACCGCAGAGGGGGCTTCGCGGGCCTCAGCCAGCATGCGCGAGTTCAATCGAGCTTCCTTCAACATAGACGTCCGAAACAGTGAGATCGCGGTCGAGCACGACGGCATCGCCCCAGGCACCGGCGGACAAGCGCCCGCGGTCCGAGGCGCCGAGGTAGTCGGCCGCATGGGTGGAGACGCGGCGCGACGCGTCGATCAGGTCCATGTCCAGCTCGTTGACCAGGTTGCGCAGCGCCTGGTCCATGGTGAGGGTCGATCCGGCCAGCGTGCCGTCGGCCAGCCGCACGCCGCCGAGGCACTTGGTGACCTTGTGGCGGCCGAGCCGGTAGTCGCCGTCCGGCATGCCGGCGGCGGCGGTCGAGTCGGTGACGCAGTAGAGGTGCGGGATCGCGCGCAGCGCGACGCGGATCGCGCCCTTGTGCGCATGCAGCAGGTCCGGAATGATCTCGGAGTACTTCGCATGCGCGAGCGCCGCGCCGACCATGCCGGGCTCGCGGTGGTGCAGCCCGCTCATCGCGTTGAACAGGTGCGTGAAGCCGCCCGCGCCGCGCTTGAGCGCCTCGACGCCGTCCTCGTAGCTGCCCAGCGTGTGGCCGAGCTGCACGCGGAAACCCGCGGCGCACAGCGACTCGATCAGGTCCATGTTGCCGGCGATCTCGGGCGCCAGCGTGATCAGGCGGATCGGTGCCAGCTCGTTCAGGCGCGCCAGCTCGGCGGTCTGCACCGGCCGCGCGAAGTTCGGCTGCGCGCCGAGCTTGCCGCCGTTGATGTACGGGCCTTCGAGGTGCACGCCCAGCACGCGCGCGCCCTTCGGGCTGCGGGCCGAGCACACCGACTTGAGTCCGGCGAACGCGAGCTCGAGGTCGCTCATCGGCGCGGTCATCGTCGTCGCCAGCAGCGCGGTGGTGCCATGGCGCGCATGCAGCTCGGACACGCGCGCGGCCGAATCGCCGCCTTCCATGATGTCGTGCCCGCCACCGCCGTGCACGTGCAGGTCGATGAAGCCGGGCAGCACGATGGCGCCGGCCTTGTCGCGCACCTTGCGCACATCGATCGGCGTGCCCTCGACGCGCACGATGCGGCCGTCGGCCCCGAACTCGATGCGCCCGTCGACGAATCCTTGCGGGGTGAGGACCTTGCCTTGCAGGTGGGTGCTCATGCTTCTCTTCTCATTTCGGCGACGAAGTCGTAGTAGTCGCTTCGGCAATAGGAATGGGTCAGCTCGACCGCCTGGCCGGTTTCCAGGTAGCCGATCCGGGTGATGAACAGCACCGCCTGCCCGACCGGCACGCCGAGCTGCTCGGCCAGGCGCGGCTGCGCATTCAGCGCGCGGATGTGCTGCAGCGCGCGCACCGGCGCCTGGCGGGTGCTGGTCAGGTATTCGTACAGCGAGCCGTTGACCAGCTCGGGCTGCGGCAGCACGCTCTGCGGCAGCACGCTGACCTCGTAGGCCATCACGACCTCGTCGGCCAGGCGCAGCCGCTCCAGCCGTGCGACGCGCGCCCCGGGCGACAGGCCCAGGCTCAGCTGCTCGTCGGGCACCGCCGCGGTGATGCTGCGTTCGAGCCATTGCGAGCTCGGCGTGTAGCCGCGCTGGTGCAGCTCTTCGGAGAAGCTCGTCAGCCGCGACAGCGGCTGCTCGATGCGCGGTGCGATGTAGTTGCCCGAGCCGCGGCGGCGCACGATCAGGCCCTGCTCGACCAGCTGGTCGATGGCCTTGCGGGCGGTCACGCGCGACACGTCGAGCGACTCCGACAGCACGCGCTCGGACGGCAGCGCCTCGTCGGCCTGGTAGCGGCCGTCGCGGATCGCCTGCCCCAGCTTGCGAGCCAGCTGCACGTACAGCGGCGAGCTGTCGCGCGCGTCGGGCTTGAAATCGAACAGGGGTCTCTTCATCGGTCGGTCTCGACCTCGCGTCGGATCAGGGTCAGCGCGCCGGCGGCCGGCCCGTCGGCGACGGCGACGCAGCGCGCGAGCAGCGCAGGTGAAAGGCGGGGCGACAGGCGCTGGCCGACGCTGCCGAGCACCGCGAGCGGCAGCTCGCCGGCCGGGTCCAGCGCGCGGGCGATGGCCTCGAGCTCAGTCACTGCGCGCACGAGCAGTTGCGCGGCGGCCGGGTCGCTGTCTTCGGTGTCGAACACGGCCGGTGCGAGCTGTGCATACGCGAACTGGCCGGCGCGGCCGCACCAGGCCTGCAATGTCTCGGCGTCTTCGCCGCACTGGGCCCAGACGCGGCGCGCCAACGTGCCCGCCGGCAGGCGCCCGTCCATCGCGCACTGCGCGATGCGCATCGCCCGCAGGCCGAGCCAGGCACCGCTGCCTTCGTCGCCGACCGGGAAACCCCAGCCGCCGACGCTGGCGCGCGTGCCATCGGCGCGCCACACCTCGCCGATGCTGCCGGTGCCGGCCGCGAGCAGTGCGCCGGGGCGACCGCCGTGCGCGCCGACCAGCATCGCGAATCCATCGGTCTCGCCGAGCAGCTTCGCGTAACCGGGGTTCTGCGCCAGGAAGGCATCGCGCCACGGCGCATTGCTCATGCCGGACAGGCCGGCGCCGAGGGYGCACTGCGCGTGCGAGGGCCGGGCGACGCCGGCGGCATCGAAGGCACGGGYGACCGCCAGCTCGATCTGCTGCCACGCCGGCTCGATGCCCTGGCCCAGCGCCGACGGGCCGGCCTCGCCCCGCCCCAGCACCGCCCCGGCACGGCGCGCGACGAGGGCCCGGGTGCCGGTGCCGCCTCCATCCACGCCGATCAGGTATTCGATCATCGACTGCTCTCTGGCACGTTGTTCATGGGCGGGCGTCGAGCCCGCGATGAAACCAGTTTAGTACCAGCAATACCAATAAGTCAATTGGTATTAGAGTTGTCTTAGCAGCAGGATTTTTCGTTTGAATTCAAGCGCTTACATGCGCTTGTCAGACAGTGCGTCTCACGCACCAAGTCTGGAGGACCGCCCCGTTGCAGGGCGATCGAGGGCAACGATACCAGTCCAAGCCGGAACGCGCCACTGTTTTGTCACCCGGGGCGGGCCCCGGGTTTCAAGTCACTTCTTGCGGGCGTAGAGCGCCCAGAGCCGGGCCAGGTCGGCCGTGCCGTCGTTGCCCTGCACGGTCTTGAAGGTCGCGGCCGACTTGGCGTGATCACCCGCCACCAGCTGCGCGATCGCCAGGTGCAGCTTCGCGTCATCGGGCCGCTTCGTGCCCTTGGCGATGCCCTGCTGCATCAGCTCCAGCCCCGGCTTGGCCTGCCCGCCGTAGACCTGGTCCATGCCGATCGCCAGCARCTCGCCGCCGTCCTTGGCCGCCTTCGCCTCCGTCAGCGCCTGCGCCTGGCCCGCCTTCGCCTCGGCCAGCCGCTTGGCCACCAGGTCCTTCAGCCGCTTGTGCCGCTCCGCCTCCGGGCCCACGCCMAGCACCCCYGCCGCGAAGCCCTTGTCCATCGCCTGCTGCGCCTCGTTCAGGCTGCCCGCCTGCACCGCCAGCTGCACCATCTCCATGTAGTCGGCCGCCGCGCTCGTCGCACCCGTCGCSAGRCTCAGCCGGTACGTGTCCAGCGCCAACCGGTCGCTGAAGTTCGGCTTGCGCTGCAGCCGCCCCAGCAGGTCCGTCCAGTACTGCTTCTGCGGGTAGTACGTCACCAGCTTCTCGACCGCCCACACGTACGCGTTGGTGTCGTTCATGCGCTGCGTCGCGTTCGCCAGCAGCTTCAGCCGGTCTTCGGCCGGCGCCTGCCCCGCCTTCTCCGAGGCGCTGATCTCCACCTGCAGCTCGCGCGCCGCGCCGGCGAAGTCCCCGCCCAGGTACTGGCTCTGGATCAGCAGCGTGCGCACCGTGCCGCTGGTGCCGCCTTCCTTGAAGTAGCGCTGGCCCCACTGCATCGTCTTCGCGTAGTCCTTGGCACGGTACGCGGTACCGGCCAGCGACTCCAGCATGCGCAGCTTGTCGGCCTGCGCCAGCTTGCCGGTGGCCGCGAGCGCCTCGAACGATTTGCCGGCCGTGTCTGCATCGCCCGCGCCCGACGCGGCCGCGATGCGCATGCGCTCGATCGTGTAGCTCTCGCTCGCGTTCTTGTTCGGCACCGCGTCGGCGTCACGCACCTTGGCGAGCGCTTCCTTGTACTTGCCGGCCTTGATCAGGTCGCCCGCGGCCTGCAGCGGCTTGCCGATGTCCGGACGCACGGCGTCCTGTGCGTACGCGGTCGTCAGCGCCGCTGCCAGCAGCGTGGCGGCCAGCAAGGGTTTCAACTTCATGGCCATGGTGCTCACTTGATGAACTGCTCGTTGCCCACCATGCCCAGCTTGGCCACCCCGAGCCGCTGCGCACTGGCCAGCACCATCGCCACCGACTTGTACTCCACCAGCTTGTTCGGGCGGATGTGCACCTCGGGCTGATCGGCAACCGCCGCCGTCGCCGCCAGCTTCGTCTCCAGCACCGTGCGGTCCGGCACGACTTCACCGTTCCACAGGATCGTGCCGTCGAAGTCGATGTCGATCGTCACCACCACCGGGTCGCGCARCGGCGGCGGCGGGCTCCCCGTGGGCATGTTCAGGTTCACCGAGTGCAGCTGGATCGGGATCGTGATGATCAGCATGATCAGCAACACCAGCATCACGTCGATCAGCGGCGTCGTGTTCATCTCCACCATCACGTCGGGATCACCACTTCCGCCGCCGGAGCCTACGTTCATTCCCATTTGCTTGATCCTTCTCTCTGGGGTTCGGCTCAGCCGCGCGGCGGCGGTTCCGTCACGAAGCTGATCTTCTGGATGCCCGCGCGCTGGCACGCGAACACCACCCGACCCACCGACTCGTAGCGGCTCTTCTCATCGCCGCGGATGTGGATCTCCGGCTGCGGCGTCAGCACCGACACCTTCTTCAGCCGCGCCACCAGCGCGTTGTTGTCCGCCACCGCCTGCGCGTTCCAGTACACGTCGCCGTCCTTCGTCACCGAGATCTCGATGTTCTCCGGCTTCGTCACCCGCGCAATGTTGGTYTCCTTCGGCAGCGACACCGCCGCCGTCTGCGTCACCACAGGCACCGTGATCAGGAAGATGATCAGCAGCACCAGCATCACATCCACCAGCGGCGTCGTGTTGATGCTGGAGACGACCTCGTCGTCGTCCCCGTCCCCACTGCCCACGTTCATTGCCATCGCGTTGCTCCTTCGCTCAGGAGTGATCCGCGATCAGCGGCTGCCGCCGCGCAGCGTCGAGCGGCTGCCCAGCAGCACGCCGTGCAGGTCCGCCCCGAAGCTGCGCACCGACTCCATCGTCACCTTGTTGCGGCGCACCAGCCAGTTGTAGCCCAGCACCGCMGGCACCGCCACCGCGAGACCAATGGCCGTCATGATCAGCGCCTCGCCCACCGGGCCCGCCACCTTGTCGATCGACGCCTGGCCGGCAATGCCGATCGCCGTCAGCGCGTGATAGATGCCCCACACCGTGCCGAACAGCCCCACGAACGGCGCCGTCGAGCCCACCGTCGCCAGGAACGCCAGCCCGTCCTGCAGGCGGCTTTGCACGTTGTCGATCGCGCGCTGCACGCTCACGCCCACCCAGGTGTTGCGGTCGATGTTCGCCGTCAGCTCGCCCTCGTGGTGGTCACCCGCCTCGATCGCCGTCTCGGCRATGAAGCGGAACGCGCTGCCGTCCTTCAGCGTCGCGACGCCGTCGTTCAGGCTCGCCGACTTGAAGAAGSTCTTGCGCGCYGCRCGMGCCTCGCCGCTGATCTTGAAGCTCTCGAACAGCTTGGTCACCAGGATGTACCAGCTGCCCATGCTCATGATCACCAGGATGATCAGCGTGCCGCGCGCCACGAAGTCGCCTTGCGCCCACAGCGCGCTCAGCCCGTACGGGTTGTCCACCGACTCCTTCGTCACCGCGCCCGGCACCGCCACCGGCGCCGCCGGTGCAGCCACCGCGGCCGGCGCTTCAGCCGCCGGGGCCGACGCTTGTGCTTGCGCAGCTTGAGGGGCCACGAACACGGTGGCGGCAACAGCAAGGCTCAGAGCCATGGTCAGTGAGCGCAGAGAAAACAAAGACATGGTGTTTCCAATCTCTAGAGAAATTTGTGAATTCATGGCCCCGGTCAGGGCCCTCGTCGCAACGAAAGTCAGTGATCGAGCGGGATCAGCTCAGGCGTTCATTCCAGCTTGTAGCCAAACGGCACCTGCACCAGCACGTCCTTGCCCTGGCCCTGGCACTTGTATTCGCTCACCAGCCTCAGGCTGTTGCGCGCAAAGACCGGGTG
>NZ_JBFUFQ010000288.1:0-6439 GCF_056403355.1 Rhizobacter sp. P2_H3
GGTCTACGGCGGGCAGGCCAAGCCGGGGCTGGAGCTGATGCAGCAGGGCATCGCCAAGGGCACGAAGCGGCCCGATGACGCGAAGCTGCACCTGGCGATCGCGCAGCTGGTGGCGGGTGATCACGCCAAGTCGGCGGCGACCTTCCGGACCGTGCAGGGCAACGACGGCACGGCCGACCTGGCCCGGTTGTGGGCGCTGTACGCGAGAAAGAAGTAGCACCGAAAGCACCCGCGAAGCGCGGTGCCCATCAAGCAACTCCCGCGGAACCGGCTCTGCCGGGCCGCCGGGAGGCGCCCCTCGGGGGCAGGAGCGAAGCGACTGGGGGGCTCTATTTCGGTGCCAGGCGGATTGCGCCGTCGAGGCGGATCACCTCGCCGTTCAGCATCTCGTTCGTGATGATCTGGTGCACGAGCTTCGCGTAGTCCGCGGGCGTGCCGAGGCGGCTCGGGAAGGGCACGCCGGCGGCCAGTGCGTCCTGCACCTCCTGCGGCATGCCGAACAGCATCGGCGTGCCGAAGATGCCCGGCGCGATCGTCATGTTGCGGATGCCGTTGCGGGCCAGGTCGCGCGCGATCGGCAGCGTCATGCCGACGATGCCGCCCTTCGACGCGGCATAGGCTGCCTGGCCGATCTGCCCGTCATACGCTGCCACGCTGGCGGTCGAGATCAGCACGCCACGCTCGCCGGTGGGCTCGGGCGCGTTGCGGCTCATCGCCTCGGCGGCGAGGCGGATCATGTTGAAGCTGCCGACCAGGTTGACCGTCACGGTCTTCGAGAACACCGCGAGCGGGTGTGCGCCGTCCTTGCCGACCGTCTTGACGGCCGGTGCGATCCCGGCGCAGTTGACGAGGCCCATCAGCTTGCCGGCCGCCACCGCCGCGGCGACGACCGCCTGGCCGTCGGCCTCCTGGCTCACGTCGCAGCGCACGAAGACGCCGCCCAGTTCCTTCGCGACCGCCTCGCCCTTGTCGGCCTGCAGGTCGGCGATGACGACCTTGCCGCCCGCGGCCGCGAGCATGCGCGCCGTGCCTTCGCCGAGGCCCGAGGCCCCGCCGGTCACGATGAAGACCTTGCCTGCGATGTCCATGGCGCCTCTCCCTCGTCTTCTTACTGAAGCGCGGCCAGCGCGCGCGCAGTGATCTCCTCGACCGTGCCGGTGCCGGAGATCTTGCGGTACCTGGGTGCCACGGCGTCGCCGGCCGCGGCCCAGCTGGAGTAGTACTCGACCAGCGGGCGCGTCTGCTTCTGGTAGACGTCGAGGCGCTTCTTGACGGTCTCTTCCTTGTCGTCGTCGCGCTGGATCAGCTCGTCGCCGGTCACGTCGTCGCGGCCCGCGGTCTTCGGCGGGTTGAACTTCAGGTGGTAGCTGCGGCCCGAGGCCGGGTGCACGCGGCGGCCGCTGATGCGCTCGATGATCGACGCATCGGGCACGTCGATCTCGAGCACGAAGTCGAGCTTGACGCCGGCGGCCTTCATCGCGTCGGCCTGCGGGATGGTGCGCGGGAAGCCGTCGAACAAGAAGCCCTTCGCGCAATCGGGCTGGGCGATGCGCTCCTTCACGAGACCGATGATGATGTCGTCGCTGACCAGGCCGCCCGCGTCCATCACCTTCTTGGCCGCCACGCCGAGCGGGCTGCCGGCCTTGACAGCCGCACGCAGCATGTCGCCGGTGGAGATCTGCGGGATGCCGAACTTCTGGCAAATGAACGCCGCTTGCGTGCCCTTACCGGCGCCTGGCGCGCCCAGCAGAATCAGTCTCATCAGTCTTCCTCAATTTATGGAATTCGTGGCCGCGGTGCCAGCCGGCGCAGGCACGGGCTTTTGCCATCGAGAATAGCATGCGACTTCCTGCGCGAAACTGACGCAGGGCAGGTCGCCGGGCCCTCGGCGCCCCCGGGTTTACACCGGCTTCGCAGGTGCGCGATTCACCCGATCAGTGCCCGCTCAGCGCCCGATCTGCGCCCGAACACGGGCCAGGTCTTCGGGCGTGTCGACCCCCGGCCCGGGGCGCACCGCGCTCACGTGCACCGCGATGCGATGCCCATGCCACAGCACGCGCAACTGCTCCAGCGATTCGGTCTGCTCGAGCGGGCAGGGCGGCAGCTTCGGGAAATCCCTCAGGAAGCCGGCGCGGTAGCCGTAGAGGCCGATGTGGCGCAGCGGCGGGGGAGACGACAGCGCCTCGATGCCCGAGGCATAGCCGTCGCGCCACCACGGGATCGGCGCGCGCGAGAAGTAGAGCGCGCGGCCCGCGCCGTCGAGCACGACCTTCACGACGTTCGGGTTGCGCAGCTCGTCGACGCTGTCGATCGCATGCGCCGCGGTGCTCATCGGGCAGTCGGGCTGCGATTGCAGCAGCGCCGCGCAGGCGTCGACCAGTGCGGGCTCGATCAGCGGCTCGTCGCCCTGCACGTTGACGACGATCTCGCCGGGCTGCAGGCCCAGCAGTGCGCAGGCCTCGGCGAGGCGATCGCTGCCGGTCGGGTGGTCGGTGCGCGTCAGCACGCAGGCCACGTCGTGCGCGCGACAGGCGGCGACGATCTCCGCATCGTCGGCGGCCACCACCACCTGCTGCGCGCCCGACAGCGCGGCGCGGCGGGCGACGCGCACGATCATCGGCAGCCCGCCGATGTCGGCCAGCGGCTTGCGCGGCAGCCGCGTCGACTGCAGCCGTGCCGGCACGAGGACGGTGAAGCTCACGCGCTGCTCCCGGCCTCGGCAGGCGCGGTGTCCAATGAGCGCGCCTCGGTCTCGAGCATGATCGGCATGCCGTCGCGCACCGGGAAGGCCAGGCGGTCGGCGTTGCACACCAGTTCGTGCGCCGCATCCTGCGGCGGGCGCTTGTGCTCCAGCGGCCCCTTGCACAGGGGGCACACCAGCAGTTGAAGCAGTCGGGTGTCCATCGGGCGTCCTCGGGTCAATGGTGGGCTCGCTGCGGAAGCAGCGCGAGCAGCTCGGCGGCGAAGGCCGGCGGAAGCTGGAAGTCTAGCGTCGCGACCCACACGCGGGTCGTGCCGAGGCGCGCGGGATCGAGCTTGACGGCATCTTTCTCGGTGACGACCACGTCGGCCGTGTCGGACGCCCAGGGCAGCTGCGCGAAATCGTGGTGATCGGGCAGCGGCAGCTCGGCGATGTCGAGGCCGGCCTCGCGCAGCATCGAGAAGAAGCGCTGCGGATGCGCGAGCCCGGCGGCGGCGAGCAGGCGGCGGCCGCGCAGGTCGGTGGCAGCGGCGGACGTGCCCTCCAGCCAGGCCTGCAACGGCGTGAAGCGGCGCAGGCCGCGCTGCACGACATGACCCGGCAGCGCCGTCGACGCGATCGGCGCGTTGTACAGCAGCACGCTGCGCGCGGGCAGCGCAGGAGGCATCGGCTCGCGCAATGGCCCGGCCGGCAGCAGCCAGCCGTTGCCGGCCCCGCGCTCGTCGAACACGATGACCTGCGCATCGCGCGCGAGCTGCCGGTGCTGCAGGCCGTCATCGCAGACGATCACGTCGACCGCGGGATGGGCTGCCAGCAGCGCGCGGCCGGCCTGCACGCGGCGGCGGCCGACGGCGACCGGCGCGCCGCTGCGGCGCTGCATCAGCAGCGGTTCGTCGCCGCAGGCGCTGGCCGGCGTGTCGGGCGTCACCAGCACGACCGTGTCACCGGCGCTGCCGCCGTAGCCGCGCGACACGATGCCCGGCGTCCAGCCGTGCTGCCGCAGCAGCTCGACCACCGCCAGGCAGGTGGGTGTCTTGCCGGCGCCGCCGGCGATCAGGTTGCCGACGACGATCACCGGCACCGGCAGGCGCTCGATGCGCAGCCAGCCGGCCCGGAACGCGAAGCCGCGCAGCGCGACGATGGCCGCGTACAGCCCGGCCAGCGGGCGAAGGGCCCACGCGAGCGCGCCACGCGCCAGCCAGGCGCGCTGCAATCGAAGGGAGAGCGACACGGGACCGGCGCGCAGCCGCTCAGCGGCCGTCGCCGCCCTGCGAGCTCTGGGCCGCGAAGGTCAGCCGCGCGAGCCCCGCGCGGCGTGCGGCGTCCATCACCGTGATGACGGACTGGTGCGACGACGCCGCATCGGCCGAGACGATGATGATCGCGTCCTTCGCGCCGGCGGACGCCGACAGCAGCTCGGCCGTCAGCATCTCGACGCTGCGGCCGTCGAGCGTCTTGCGGTTGACCGCATAGCGGCCTTCCGCCGAGATCGCGACGATCACTTCCTTGTTGTTCTCGCGCGGCTTGTCGGCATCGGCCACGGGCAGGCTGATCTGCAGCTCGGTGAACTTCGAGTAGGTGGTCGACAGCATCAGGAAGATCAGGACGACCAGCAGCACATCGATGAACGGGATCAGGTTGATCTCGGGTTCTTCGGGGTGGTGCTTGCGGAACTTCATCGCCATGGCCCGTCAGCCTGCCTTGCGCACCGCGGTGAAGCGCATCAGGTGCGGCACCATGCGCTCGGCGGCTTGCTCCATCTCGAGCGTGTACGCATCGATCAGGCCCCGGAAATAGCGGTAGGCGATCAGCGACGGGATCGCGATCATCAGGCCGAACGCGGTGTTGTACAGCGCGACCGAGATGCCGTGCGCCAGCAGTGCCGGGTTGCTGCCGCCGGTGGGCGCCTGCGAGCCGAAGATCTCGATCATGCCGATCACCGTGCCCATCAGGCCCAGCAGCGGCGCGGCCGACGCGATGGTGCCCAGCGTGTTCAGGAAGCGCTCCATCTTGTGCACCGCGCTGCGGCCGGCGGATTCGAACGCGCCGTGCAGGTTGTCGTGCGAGATCCGCGGGTCGGCGATGATCGCGCGCAGGCCGGTGGCGAGCACCTGGCCGAGCAGCGAGTTGTCGGCGAGCTTGTTGACGACGTCGGCGGCCGGCAGGTGGGCGCGGGTGACCGAGATCACTTCATCGAGCAGCCGGGGCGGCGCGATGCGCGCGACCCGCAGGCTGGACAGGCGCTCGATGATCAGCGCGAGCGCAATGATGGAACACAGGAGCAAGGGCCAGATCGGCCAGCCAGCGGCTTGTATGATCGAAAACAATCCGGTCCTCTCAGCAATGATGGGGTGCGGCGATGCGCAGGAGTTGCGACCGACGGCGCGACCGACGGCCGGACCCTGCGGTCCCGTGCGGTCTCTTTTTGGACGCGCGATTATGACCCCAAGGCAGGCCCGCCACGCACAACGGCAAGGCAACCGCATGTTTGCCGGCCGCGGTCCGACACGGTGAGTTGATGTAGTGCCGGCCGACTACATCCTGAGTCCACCGCAACTGTGGATAACTTTGTGGGCAACCGTGGGTCGAACGCGCCAAAGCCGCGCCAAATCAGGCTCTGCCACAGATTGCTCAATCTTTAAGCATGAAAAAAACGTTGAAAATCAATGACTTGGGCGATTGTGAATGCGGCATGACAGCCGAATCGTGCCGCCAGCCCTTGATTGGCGGGCTTGTGGAGTTCTCGACCCGCATGAACGCTGGGTTTGCACATGTTTGAGCGCTCGGCGGGGCRGGGCGAGCGCCAGGTCTGGAGCGTCGCGGGGCTGGTCAACGCGGTGTCGGACGCGCTGGCCGCGCGCTTCAGCGCCTGTGTCGTGCAGGGCGAGCTGTCGGGCTTCTCGCGCGCGGCCAGCGGGCATTGCTACTTCAGCCTGAAGGATGCGGACGGGCAGCAGGCGGCGATCCGCTGTGCGATGTTCCGGCGCGCGGCGAGCCTGGTGGGGTTCAACCCGGTCGACGGGCAGCGCGTCGAGGTGCGCGGGCGGCTCGCGGTCTACGAGCCGCGCGGCGAACTGCAGTTCGTCGTCGAATCGATGCAGCAGGCCGGCGCGGGTGCGCTGTACGAGCAGTTCCTGCGGCTGAAGGCGCGGCTCGAGGCCGAGGGGCTGTTCGATCCGGCGCGCAAGCGCGAGCTGCCGCGGTTTCCACGCCGGCTCGGCGTCGTCACCTCGGTGTCGGGCGCCGCGCTGCACGATGTGCTGACCACGCTGGCGCGGCGCGCGCCGCATGTCGCGGTCGTCGTCTACCCGAGCCTGGTGCAGGGCGCCGAGGCGCCGGCGGCGTTGGTGCGTGCGTTGCGCCAGGCGGCCGAGCGCGACGAGGTCGATGCGTTGCTCGTGTGCCGCGGCGGCGGCTCGCTGGAGGACCTGTGGGCGTTCAACGACGAGCAGGTCGTGCGGGCCATCGCGGCGAGCCCGCTGCCGACGATCTGCGGCGTCGGCCACGAGACCGACGTGACGCTGGCCGACTTCGCCGCCGACCTGCGCGCACCGACGCCGACCGCCGCGGCCGAGCTGGCGGCGCCGCCGACGCRCGAACTGGCCGAGACGCTGGCCGCGTTCGCGACCTTGATGCAGCGCCGCGTGCACCACGTGCTCGACCAGCAGGCGCAGTGGATCGACCGCGCCGCGCTGCGGCTAGCGCGGCCGGGGCAGGGCGTGCGGGCCACGGCGCAGC
>NZ_JBFUFQ010000289.1:0-6418 GCF_056403355.1 Rhizobacter sp. P2_H3
GCACCGCGCTGCGCGCGGTCGAGGCCCCCAGGCCGAGCGCGGCCCGCGAGCGGCCGGCAAAGCCGCCGGCGCCCGTCTCGCTGCGCTCCCACGCCGGCGTGGCGCCACCGGCAGCGTCGCTCCCACCCTGCGCATGGCGCAGCCGGCGGTACGGCGGCAGCGGCGCGAACGGCTGCGATTGATCTGGCGGATGCACCCATGGCAGGTCGGCGTCCCTGGCCCAGGGCTGCGAATCGAGCGGCAGCCGGTAGCCCATCGCCGAATCGCCCGGGATCAGGTAGCAGCGCTCGGCGCGCAGGAACCACGGGCCGGTCTGCCAGCGCGGGCCGTTCTTCGCCGGGTTGCGGGCGATCGGGAAGACATGCCCGACCACCTTGTCGAGGCCCTGGGTGAACACCTTGCGCAGGCGCTCACGCTCCAGCGCATCGGAGAGCTTCGCATCGAACGGGTCGACGTTGGCCGGCAGCTTGCGCTCGCGCCACAGGTAGTACCAGACGTCCTCATAGGCCGGGAACACATGCTTGCCGTCCAGCCCGAGGCGCTGCGCGACGCCCTCGAGGAACTTCTGCGCCTGCACGTCGGTGACGCCGTAGTCCTTGTGTTCGTCGGCGAACAGCTCGGGGTGCGTCCACACCGGTTCGCGGTCCTTGCGCCAGAACAGGTTCAGCGACCAGCGCGGCAGCTGCTCGCCCGGGTACCACTTGCCCTGGCCGTAGTGCAGCAGCCCGCCGTCGCCGTACTTGCGGCGCAGCCTGTCCATCAGGTCGGCGCTCAGCAGCCGCTTGGTCGGCCCCATCGCGTCGGTGTTCCATTCGGCGCCGTCGCGGTCGTCCACCGAGACGAAGGTCGGCTCGCCGCCCTGCGTCAGCCGCACGTCGTGGCGGCGCAGGTCGTCGTCGACGCGGTGGCCCATCGCCTCGATCTCGCCCCACTGCGCATCGCTGTACGGCAGCGTCACGCGCGGCGCCTCCCAGATGCGCGTGACCTTCATCGTGTGCTCGAACTCGGTCTCGCACTCGTCCAGCGCGCCGCTCACCGGCGCGGCCGACGACGGTTCCGGCGAGCACGCGAGCGGGATGTGGCCCTCGCCGGCCAGCAGGCCCGACGTCGGGTCCAGGCCGATCCAGCCGGCGCCCGGCAGGTAGACCTCGCACCAGGCATGCAGGTCGGTGAAGTCGACCTCGGTGCCGCTCGGGCCGTCGAGCGATTTCACGTCGCTCTTCAGCTGGATCAGGTAGCCCGACACGAAGCGCGACGCGAAGCCCAGGTGGCGCAGGATCTGCACCAGCAGCCAGCCGGAGTCGCGGCACGAGCCGCTCGCATTGACCAGCGTCTGCTCCGGCGTCTGCACACCCGGCTCCATGCGGATCAGGTAGCCGATGTCCTTCTGCAGCCGCTGGTTCAGCGCGACCAGGAAGTTGGTGGTCTGCATCTTCTCGCGCGAGATGCTGGCCAGGTACTTCTCGAAGGCCGGCGTCAGCGGCGCCTTGTGGCGGTACGGCTCCAGCTCGGTCGCGAGCGACGCGTCGTACTCGAACGGGAAATGCTCGGCCGCCGGTTCGAGGAAGAAATCGAACGGGTTCAGCACCGACATCTCGACCACCAGGTCGACCTCGATGCGGAACGACGTGGTCTTGTCCGGGAACACCAGCCGGGCCAGGTAGTTCGACTGCGGATCCTGCTGCCAGTTGATGAAGTGCGTTGCCGGCTCGATGCGCATCGAGTAGCTCAGCACCCGGGTGCGCGAATGCGGCGCCGGCCGCAGCCGGATGGTCTGCGGGCCCAGGTTGATCGGCCGGTCGTACCGGTAGTGGGTCACGTGGTTGAGCGCGACATGGATGGACATTCAAGGCTCCTGGGCGGTGAGCACGGCGGTTTCGGGAAGGGTCTCGGGGACGTCGGGCAGGACGCCGATGTCCACGCTGACCCRCATCGTCTCGTCGCCGCCGCCTTCGCGCACGCCGCGGATCGGCGAGCAGGCGGCGTAGTCGGGGCCGACGGCCAGGCGCACGTGGCGCTCGTCCATCAGGCAGCGGTGCGTGATGTCGACGCTGAGCCAGCGCCTCGCGGCCCGGTCGACGCAGACGTCGACCCAGGCATGGCTTGCGAGGCTGGGCGCTTCGGGCGCGTGGAAATAGCCGCTGACATAGCGCGCCGGCACGCCGGCGGCGCGGCAGGCGGCGATGAAGACATGCGCCTGGTCCTGGCAGACGCCGGCACCGAGCGCGAGCGCCTCGGCGGCGCTGGTGCGGGTGGTGGTCCTGCCGCCCTCGTAGGCGATGCGGTCGGCCACGTCGAGGGCCAGCGCGAGCGCACGCGCTTCATCGGCCGGGCCGTCGAGGTGGCGGCGGCCGAGCGCGGCGAGCGCGCCGGTCGCCGTTGTCAGCGGCGTCGCGCGCAGGTAGAACTCCGGCGCGATGCAGGCATCGACCAGCGCAGGCGAGGCATGCGTGCGCACGACGCCCGAGGCCCGCACCACGCCGCGGTACGTGCGCTGGCGCAGGCTCCAGGTGTGGGCGAGGTTGCCGAAGCCATCGCGCTGCGCGAACAGCTGGCCGGGCGCGGACAGGTTCCAGTCGAGCACCGTCTGGTGCGCGCTCGCCTGGGGCGTGAGGCACAACGACTGCAGCGCGTACTGCAGCGGCGCGCTGTAGTCGTAGTGCGTGACGTGCCGGATATCGAGTTTCATCCTGTGCCGGTCATGCGGCAGTCATGCCGCAACAGGCACCAGGAAGTCCCGGCTGATGCCCACCCCCAGCGTGCCGACGCGTTCGAGGAACTGCGTGAGGAAGGCATGCAGCCCGGTGGCGAGGATCTCGTCGATGCGGCCGAAGCGCAGGTCGGCCTGCAGGCGGCCGGCGCGGCGCAGCGTGTCCGACGATTGCTCGTTGGCCACCTGGCGCAGGTTGTTGACGACCTCGTCCATGCAGGCCGCGAGCGAACGCGGCATGTCGGCGCGCAGGATCAGCAGCTCGGCCACCTTCTCGGGCTTGATCACGTTGCGGTAGGCCTTGCGGTAGACCTCGAAGCCGGACACCGAGCGCAGGATCGCCGACCAGTGGTAGAAGTCGTACTCCTGGTCCTTGCCGTTGTTGCCGTTGCCGTTGCTGCCCATCGAGCCGGTGCCGAAGAACTCGCTCTCGACCGCGTGGAACTTCACGTCGAGCATGCGGGCGGTGTTGTCGGCGCGCTCCAGGAAGCTGCCGATGCGCAGGAAGTGGAAGGCCTCGTCCTGCAGCATCGTACCCACCGTCACGCCGCGCGACAGGTGCGAGCGGAACTTGACCCATTCGAAGCCCTCGCCGGGATCCTTCTGGAAGGTCTTGTGGCGCAGCATGCGCTGGAACTCGAGCCAGGTCTGGTTCTGCGTCTCCCAGACCTCGGTGGTCAGCGTGCCGCGCACCGCGCGGGCGTTCTCGCGCGCGGCCATCAGGCAGCTGTAGATGCTCGACGGGTTGCGCTCGTCGCTCACCATGTAGTCCATCACCTTGCGGGCATCGATCTCGCCGTAGCGCGACGCGTAGTCGTGGCTCAGCTCGGAGATGCTCAGCAGCCCCTTCCAGCCGTTGGCCGCGGCATCGGCCGACTGCGGCAGCAGCGAGGTCTGGTAGTTGACGTCCAGCATGCGGGCGGTGTTCTCCGCGCGCTCCATGTAGCGGGCCATCCAGAAAAGATGATCGGCGGTTCTCGACAGCATGTTCTTGATCTCCCTTTGTCTCAGGCGTCCATGTCTTCAAGCTTCCAGCACCCAGGTGTCCTTGGTCCCGCCGCCCTGCGACGAGTTGACGACCAGCGACCCTTCCTTCAGCGCGACGCGCGTCAGCCCGCCCGGCACCATCTGCACCGTCTTGCCGCTCAGCACGAACGGGCGCAGGTCGATGTGGCGCGGCGCGATGCCGCTGTCGACGAAGGTCGGGCAGGTCGACAGGCTCAGCGTGGGCTGCGCGATGTAGCCGGCGGGGTTGGCCTCGAGGGCCTTGCGGAAATCGGCGATCTCGTCCTTGGTGGCGGCCGGCCCGACCAGCATGCCGTAGCCGCCGGCGCCGTGCACCTCCTTCACGACCAGCTCGCCGAGGTGCGCCAGCACGTATTTCAGGTCTTCCRCATCGCGGCACTGGTAGGTGGGCACGTTGTTCAGGATCGGCTTCTCGCCGAGGTAGAACTCGATCATCTTCGGCACGTACGGGTAGATCGACTTGTCGTCGGCCACGCCGGTGCCGATGGCATTCGACAGCGTCACGTTGCCGGCGCGGTAGACGCTGAGCAGCCCGGCGCAGCCGAGCGTCGAATCGGGGCGGAAGGCCAGCGGGTCGAGGAAGTCGTCGTCGACGCGGCGGTAGATCACATCGACCCGCTTCGGCCCCTGCGTCGTGCGCATGTAGACGAAGTTGTCCTTGACGAACAGGTCCTGGCCCTCGACCAGCTCGACGCCCATCTGCTGCGCCAGGAAGGCGTGCTCGAAGTACGCGCTGTTGTACATGCCGGGCGTCAGCACGACAACGGTCGGGTCGTTGACCGCGGCCGGCGCGACCGCGCGCAGGGTTTCGAGCAGCAGGTCGGGGTAGTGCGCGACCGGCGCGACGCGGTGCTGGCTGAACAGGTCGGGGAACAGCCGCATCATCATCTTGCGGTTCTCGAGCATGTAGCTCACGCCGCTGGGCACGCGCAGGTTGTCCTCGAGCACGTAGTACGAGCCGCTGCCGTCGGGGTTGGCGGCGCGCACGATGTCGATGCCGGAGATGTGCGAGTAGACGCCGCCGGGCACGTCGACGCCCATCATCTCGGGGCGGAACTGCGCATTCTTGAAGATCTGCTCGCCGGGGACGATGCCGGCCTTGATGATCTCCTGGCCGTGGTAGACGTCGTGGATGAAGCGGTTCAGCGCGGTCACGCGCTGGCGCAGGCCGGCTTCCATGCTGGCCCACTCGCCGGCCGGGATCACGCGCGGGATCAGGTCGAACGGGATCAGGCGCTCGGTGCCGGAACCGTCTTCGTCCTTCGCGCCGTACACCGCGAAGGTGATGCCGACGCGGCGGAAGATCATCTCGGCTTCTTCGCGGCGCGAACGCATCACGTCGCCCGGTTGCTCGGCCAGCCAGCGCTCGTACACCCGGTAGTGGTCGCGCACCGTGGTGCCCGTGGCCTGCATCTCGTCGAAGCTTGCTCTCATCGAATCGGTCTCCTCTCGGTCAGGGTAGCAAATTCCAGGCCATTGTCATCAAGCTGGCGCCACCCGATGGTGCCAGTAGCGGCGGGCGCGGTCACGCTCGCAAACGCCAGCAGCGGCCGGGCGGTCGCTGCGCCAGCGCCAGGCGCCGCACGCCGCGGTGGCGGCGACCAGCACGTCGCGCTCGTGCAGCCGGGCCAGCACCTCGGGCACCGGGTGGCCGAAGCGGTTGCGGTAGCCGGCCTGGATCAGCGCGACCTGCGGCTGCACCGCATCGAGGAAATCCGCACTCGACGAGGTACGGCTGCCGTGGTGCGCGACCAGCAGCAGCTCGCTGCGCAGGCCGGCGCCGACGCGCTCGACCAGCGCGCCCTCCTGCTCGCGCTCGATGTCGCCGGTGAGCAGCGCGCTGCGACCGCCGGCGCTGACGCGCAGCACGCACGAGACGGCGTTGGGCTTGCGGACGCGGCCGTAGTCGTCGGCGAACGGGTGCAGCATCTGGAAATGCACGCCGTCCCAGTCCCAGGACTGGCCAGCGACGCAACGGGTGGCAGGCACGCCGGCATCGCGCAGCGGGTGGCCGTCTTCCAGCGAGCTGTCGAGTTCGGCGACCGGCAGGCCGGCGATCACGGCCGCGGCGCCGCCGGTGTGGTCGGCATCGCGGTGGCTCAGCACCAGGCGGTCGATGCGGTCTTCGCCGCGCGAGCGCAGCAGCGGCAGCAGCACGCGCTGGCCGGCGTCCGACTCGCGCGAGTACTGCGGGCCGGCGTCGTAGACCAGCAGGTGCTGCTGCGTGCGCACCAGCACCGAGGTGCCCTGCCCCACATCGAGCGCCAGCAGCTCGAAGCGGCCGGCGGCCGGCAGATCGCGCGGCGGCAGCAGCAGCGGCAGCGCCAGCGGCACGGCCAGCAGGCGCAGCCGCCACGGCAGCGGCAGCACGAGCAGCACCGCGGCCAGCAGCCCGGCGACTGCCGCCCACCCCGGTGCGGCCGGCACGCTCCACACCGCCCACGGTGCCTGGGCCAGCAGCGTCAGCCAGGCCACGAGCTGCTGCTCGACCCAGGCACCGAGTGTCCACAGCAGCGGCCAGCCGGCGCCCAGCAGCGCGAGCGGCGTGATCACCAGCGTGATCAGCGGGATCGCGACCAGGTTCGCCGCGAAGCCGACCAGCGAGATCTGCTGGAAGAAGACCAGCGTCAGCGGTGCCAGGCCGATGGTGGCGATCGCCTGCGTGCGCAGGCCGGCCCGCAG
>NZ_JBFUFQ010000290.1:0-6380 GCF_056403355.1 Rhizobacter sp. P2_H3
GGCCACCGCCACCGGCGCCGCGACCGGCACGGGTGCCGGCTTCGGCGGCACGATCGGCGCGGGCGTCTCGGGCAGGATGCCCTTGATCACCGGCTCCTGCTTGGCCTTGGCCTTCTCGCGGCGCGTGATGCCGACCTCGTCGTCCGGCTCCTCGATCATCGAGTAGCTGACCTGCAGGTTCTCCAGGCGCGGGTCGTCGTGGCGCAGGCGCTCGAGCTTGTAGTTCGGCGTGTCCAGGTGCTTGTTCGGCACCAGCAGCACGGTGATGCGCTGCTTCAGCTCGATCTTCGTGATCTCGGTGCGCTTCTCGTTCAGCAGGAACGAGGTCACCTCCACCGGCACCTGCACATGCACGGCGGCGGTGTTGTCCTTCATCGACTCTTCCTGGACCATGCGCAGGATCTGCAGCGCGCTGGATTCGGTGTCGCGGATGTGGCCGGTGCCGTTGCAGCGCGGGCAGGTGATGTGGCTGCCTTCGCTCAGCGCCGGGCGCAGGCGCTGGCGCGAGAGCTCGAGCAGGCCGAACTTGCTGATCGAGCTGAACTGCACGCGGGCGCGGTCCTGGCGCAGCGCGTCGCGCAGCCGGGTCTCGACCTCGCGGCGGTTCTTCGACTCTTCCATGTCGATGAAGTCGACGACGATCAGGCCGCCCAGGTCGCGCAGCCGCATCTGGCGCGCGATCTCGTCGGCGGCTTCCAGGTTGGTGCGGGTCGCGGTTTCCTCGATGTCGCTGCCGCGCGTGGAGCGGGCCGAGTTCACGTCGACCGAGACCAGCGCCTCGGTGTGGTCGATCACGATCGCGCCGCCGGACGGCAGGTTCACCGTGCGCGAGAACGCGGTCTCGATCTGGTGCTCGATCTGGAAGCGCGAAAACAGCGGGGCGTCGTCGCGGTAGCGCTTCACACGTGCGGCCGATTCCGGCATCACGTGGTTCATGAACTGCATCGCCTGGTCGTAGATGTCGTCGGTGTCGATCAGGATCTCGCCGACATCCGACGTGAAGTAGTCGCGGATCGCGCGGATCACGAGCGACGACTCCTGGTAGATCAGGAACGCACCCTTGCCGCCCTGCGAAGCGCCGTCGATGGCGGTCCACAGCTTCAGCATGTAGTTCAGGTCCCACTGCAGCTCGGCGGCGCTGCGGCCGATGCCGGCGGTGCGGGCGATCAGGCTCATGCCCTTCGGGTACTCGAGCTGGTCGAGGTTTTCCTTCAGCTCCTCGCGATCCTCGCCCTCGATGCGCCGGCTCACGCCGCCGCCGCGCGGGTTGTTGGGCATCAGCACCAGGTAGCGGCCGGCCAGCGAGACGAAGGTGGTGAGGGCCGCGCCCTTGTTGCCGCGCTCTTCCTTCTCGACCTGGACCAGCAGCTGGTCGCCTTCGCGGATGGCGTCCTGGATGCGCGCGTTGCGCACGTCGGCGCCGTCGCGGAAGTAGTTCTTCGAGATTTCCTTGAACGGCAGGAAGCCGTGGCGGTCTTCGCCGTAGTCGACGAAGCAGGCCTCGAGCGAGGGCTCGACGCGCGTGACGACGGCCTTGTAGATGTTGCCCTTGCGTTGCTCGCGGCCTTCGATCTCGGTCTCGAAGTCCAGCAGCTTCTGGCCGTCGACGATCGCGAGGCGACGCTCTTCGGGCTGCGTCGCATTGATCAGCATGCGTTTCATGTGCGCTCCTTCGCCACCACCGCGCCGTGTTGTGCGCGAGTGGCAGCCACTCAACATGCCGCCTCTGAAACTTCAGGGGCGACTCATCGATGCACGAGAAACGTGGATGAACCGGAAGGAATCGCCCTGGACTGCGTTGACGCGGGATCGATCAGTGGATCGGCCGGTCAGGCAGCGTTGGCGCATGCGAGACAGCGGGCGCTGCGGGGCACGAGGCCGGTGTTCGAGGCTCGACCCCGGCACGGCCGGCCAGCGCAAACCCGCAGGCACGAGGCCGGGGTACGGCGCGCAAGGCACACGGTGGGCAGTGGTGGGGGGTGGGTGCCGGGAACATGTTCCGCAATGACTGCTGGACGCGGGAAGGAGGCTGAAGATCAAGGGCCGCCGCCGGTAGGCGAGGACCCCGCTTCGATGTCTCCTGCCTGGAAACCTTTTTGACAGGGGTTCGTTCTTTGTTTCTCTGCCATGCCGGGCTGCGTGCCGCCTCGTCGCATGGGGACGGGGCCTACCGCAAGCCGGGCATGTTGCATCACCTGTTGGCCGGACCCTCGGGCCCGACCACCACCGCTGCCGTTCGTGCCGGTTCAACGTCATCGACGTTAAACTCAGAAAAATCAAACACTTACGACAACAACGTGGTGCAACGCATTATAGGGGCCAAAGCAGGTCGGCCGGCAAGCACCGCGGTGAGGGGGCCGGCCGAGGCGGCTGCGCCGGCCGTCCAGACGGTCGAGATCGATGAAGGCTCCGAGGGCCAGCGGCTCGACAACTTCCTGATCAAGCTGCTGAAGGGCGTGCCCAAGACCCACGTCTACCGCGTGATCCGCTCGGGCGAGGTGCGTGTCAACAAGGGGCGTGCCGCCGCCGACACGCGGCTGGCGATCGGCGACCGGGTGCGCGTGCCGCCGGTGCGCATGGCCGATCCATCGGCGGTGCCGCCCGCACCGGCGCGCGAGTTCCCGGTGGTGTTCGAGGACGATCACCTGATCGCGCTGAACAAGCCGGCCGGCGTCGCGGTGCACGGTGGCAGCGGGGTCAGCTCCGGCGTCATCGAGCAGCTGCGCCAGGCGCGGCCGACGGCGCGCTTCCTCGAGCTGGTGCACCGGCTCGACAAGGAAACCTCCGGCCTGCTGCTGATCGCGAAGAAGCGCTCGGCGCTGGTCGCGCTGCAGGAGCAGTTCCGCAGCCGCGAGACCGGCAAGACCTATGCGGCGCTGGTGATCGGTGCCTGGCCGGCCTCGCGCAAGGTCATCGACGTGGCACTGCACAAGTTCCTGACCGGCGAAGGCGAACGGCGTGTGCGCGCGGTCGACGAGGACAACGAAGATGGCCGTCGTTCCATCACCTTGGTGCGCATCGCGCAGGCCTACGCCGGCTTCACGCTGCTCGACGTGACGATCAAGACCGGCCGCACGCACCAGATCCGCGTGCACCTGGCGCACGAGGGCCACCCGATCGCCGGCGACGAGAAATACGGCGATTTCGCGGTCAACAAGGCCCTGGCGCGCGGCGAGGCGGTGCAGGGCGCGCGCTTCGAGCGCATGTTCCTGCATGCGCGGCGGCTGCGCTTCGAGCACCCCGCGAGCGGCGAGGCCATCGAACTCGAGGCGCCGTTGCCGGCAGAATGCAGTGCATTCCTCCAGAGCCTGCCGTCATGACCCGTCCCCGCCAGTTCGACCTGATCGCCTTCGACTGGGACGGCACGCTGTTCGACTCGACCACGCTGATCGCGCGCTGCATCCAGGCGGCCTGCGCCGACGTGGGCACCGTGGTGCCGAGCGACAAGGACGCGAGCTACGTGATCGGCCTCGGGTTGGCCGAGGCGCTGCAGCATGCCGCGCCGGGCCTGAGCCGCGACCTGTACCCGGCGCTCGCCGACCGCTACCGCCACCACTACTTCGCGCGCCAGCACGAGATCGTGCTGTTCCCCGGCACGCTGGAGATGCTGGCCGCGCTGAAGGCGCGCAACCACTGGCTGGGCGTGGCCACCGGCAAATCGCGCCGCGGGCTCGACGAGGCGCTGCGCACCGCCGACCTGGCCCGCCATTTCGATGCCACCCGCACCGCCGACGAAACTGCATCGAAGCCGAACCCGCAGATGCTGTTCGAGCTGATGGCCGAGCTGGACGTCGCGCCCGAGCGCACGCTGATGATCGGCGACACCACGCACGACCTGCAGATGGCGGTGAATGCCGGCGTGGCCTGCATCGGCGTCAGCTACGGGGCGCACGAACCGGACGCTTTCGACAGCTACGCGCCGCGCTTCGTCGCGCATTCGGTGCCCGAGCTGGGCGAATGGCTGGACCGCCATGGCTGAGCCGGTGTTGCCACCCTCACCCCTGCCGCCGCTGATGCCCGAGCCGGCCGCGCGGCGCCACCTGTGCGCCGCGGCGCAACTGCCCGAGAAGGGGCAGGCGCTGGTGTTCGACGTGCTGCAGTACCGCGAGCCGACGCGCGCCTTCGCGCTGCGCTTCGAGGGTCGCGTCGTCGCCTACCTGAACCGCTGCGCGCACGTGCCGGCCGAGATGGACTGGCAGCCCGGCGAATTCCTCGACAGCGGCCGCGAGTTCATCCTGTGCTCGATCCACGGTGCGGCCTACGATCCGCTGAACGGCCGCTGCGTCGCCGGGCCGTGTGGCCGCGGCAAGCTGACGGAATTGCGTGTCGAGGAAGAGGCCGGTGAGGTCTATTGGTATCCTTCGCGCGACATCCAACCCGCCTTCGAAGACTGAACGAAGGCCGCCGAAAGCCCTGCATGAATCCGCACGACGAGTTGCCCTCGCCCGACGCTGCCGCGCCTGTTCCTCCTCCTGCACCCGCCCCCGTGGTGGCGGCCGCTCCTGCCAAGCCGTCGGTGGAAGAGACCGTCGAGGAGCTGGCCCGCGCCTTCTTCAAGGACCGCCGCAGCGATCGCCGCTGGAAGCTGTTCTTCCGCTGGAGCTGGCTGCTGGTGTTCGCGGTCATCGCCTGGGCGCTGCTGACGGCGCGCAACCACGCGGCCACGCCGAGCGGGCCGCACACCGCGCTGGTCGAGGTGCGCGGCGAGATCGCATCCGACACCGAGGCGAGTGCCGAGCTGCTGGTGGGCGCGCTGAAGAATGCGTTCGAGGACGAGGGCGCCCAGGCCATCGTGCTGCGCATCAACTCGCCGGGCGGCAGCCCGGTGCAGGCCGGCATCATCAACGACGAGATCCGCCGGCTGAAGGCCAAGCACCGGAAGAAGGTGTACGCGGTGGTCGAGGAAACCTGCGCCTCGGGCGCGTACTACATCGCGGTCGCGGCCGACGAGATCTATGCCGACAAGGCCTCGATCGTCGGCTCGATCGGCGTGCTGATGGACGGCTTCGGCTTCACCGGCGCGATGGAGAAGCTGGGCGTCGAGCGCCGTCTGCAGACCGCGGGCGAGAACAAGGGCATCGGCGACCCGTTCTCGCCGGTCAGCGAGAAGCAGCGCGCCTACACGCAGGCGATGCTCGACCAGATCCACCAGCAGTTCATCGGCGTCGTGAAGGAAGGCCGCGGCAAGCGGCTGAAGATCGGGCCGGACACCTTCAGCGGCCTGTTCTGGAACGGCCAGCAGGCGCTCGAGATGGGCCTGGTCGACCACCTGGGCAACCTCGACATGGTGGCGCGCGAGGTCGTGAAGGCCGAGGAGGTGATCGACTACACGCCGCGCGACAACGTCGCCGAGCGGCTGGCCAAGCGCTTCGGCGCGTCGATCGGCGCCGGCGCGGTGCGCGCGCTGCAGAGCACGCTCAACCTGCGGTAGCCTGCCCTGGGGCGCCGGCGCCTCAGGCCAGCATGCCCTTCTTCTCGATGAACGCCACCACCTCGGCGAGGCCGGCGTTCGTCTTCAGGTTGCTCATCACATAAGGCCGGTTCGGCCGCATGCGCTTCGTGTCGGCCTCCATCACCGACAGATCGGCACCGACGTGCGGCGCGAGGTCGGTCTTGTTGATCACGAACAGGTCGCTCTTCGTGATGCCGGGACCGCCCTTGCGCGGGATCTTCTCGCCGGCCGCGACGTCGATCACGTAGATCGTCAGGTCGCTCAGCTCGGGGCTGAAGGTGGCGGCGAGGTTGTCGCCGCCGGACTCGATGAACACGATGTCGGCGTCGGGAAACTTGCCGAGCATCCGGTCGACCGCCTCGAGGTTGATCGACGCATCCTCGCGGATCGCGGTGTGCGGGCAGCCGCCGGTCTCGACACCCATGATGCGTTCGGCTTCCAGCGCGCCGGCCACCGTCAGCAGGCGCTGGTCTTCCTTCGTGTAGATGTCGTTCGTGACGACCACCAGGTCGTAGCGCTCGCGCATCGTCTTGCACAGCATCTCGACCAGGGTGGTCTTGCCGGAGCCGACCGGGCCGCCCACCCCCACGCGCAGCGGCGGCAGTTTCTTCGTGCGGTGGGGGATGGTGTGCAGTGCGGCGCTCATGGGGGAATCGGTTCGTCCGGGGAGTCGGGGCGAACCGAGTGTAGTGCCGGCCGGGCGCTCAGCCTTTCTTGGCCGGCGGCTTGCCGCCTTGTCCGCCGCCCTGCCCACCCCCTGGCGGGCCGCCGGCCGGGCGCAGCGCGAGCACGTCGCCGATCTTCTGGCAGGTGCCCGAGATGGTCTCGCCGTTGCGGCCGGCGAAGCTCGCGGCGGCGCCTTCGGCCTTGCCGTTGCACGCGGCGATCGCCTCGGGCGGCGGTGCCGGCGGCTTGCCGCCTTGCGATG
>NZ_JBFUFQ010000291.1:0-6374 GCF_056403355.1 Rhizobacter sp. P2_H3
CAAAGGCATTGCTCCCGGACGTACCTCGCAAGGTCGAACTCGCTGCCGTCCGCATGCATGATCAGGCGGCTCGCGTTGTAGACATGGAGGCCGGCGAACCAGTCCGCGAAAGCCTCTTCGGCCAGCGTCTCGAGCGACAGGCAGTAGCCGGGGTCACCCCCGTCGACGCGACGCCAGACCTCCTGTGCCATGCCCGGCAGCATGGGAAGTTGAGGCAACCAGCGTTCCAGGCAGACCCGGGCGGCGTCCGGGCCCATGTCGCGCCGCGCCCACGCCTTCGGCTCCGGCCGGCATAGATGGCCGAGCTCATGTGCCAGGCCAAAGAACCAGACCGCCACGTAGGCCTCGCCGATGGGCTGCATCTCGAGATCCATCAGCGCTGCGCCAGGAATATCGGCCAGCATGATGGTCTCGTCCACGACCGACTTCAGGAACGCACGGATGGCCCACTGCGGGCCCTTGTGGCGCACGGCCAGTTCCGCCATGACGCGCAGGCACGTGCGCTCCGCCAGTTCGACCCGAAAGTCGTCCAGCACCGGATCCTGGATCAGCCGACGGAGCAGGTACACCAGTTCGACGTAGCGCGTGTTGAAGACGACCAGGTTCGGATCCGTGCCGTGGATGCAGAACAGTTCGGGCAGGCCGCCGTCGACCCAGAACAAGTCAAACGGCGTCTCGAGTTCTTGCACGACGTGGTCGAGCATGAAGTTGATCGGCGAGCGGTTGGCCGGCGATCGATCGTACTTGGTGACGCGTGCGCCCCGGCCGACCTGGCTGGCCAGCAGCGCCTCGACGACGAGCGCGTCCATGGGGGTACTCAGTCGTCGGCTGGTTCGAAGGACTTGCGCAGGGCACGGATGTCTGCGGCAGTCGGGTTGCGGATCTCCTTGTCGCCGATCTTGATCGATCGCACCTTCAGCGCCTCGATCACCTTGGCCAGGCTGTCCAGGATCTTGGGCAGCACGGTGAGGGCCGTAGTTGCCACGACCATCCACGTCGCCGCGCTGCCGTCGAGGTTGTCGCGCTTGAGGATGCGCCCGGGGGACTGCTGTGCCGAGAACTCGGCGTTGAGCCGGGCAGCGCTCTCCTCGTCTTCTGCGACGATCACCAGCGCCTGTGTCGTGTCTGGCATCGCCTGGTCTCCCGTTGGTTGCAGCAGGATCGTCTCGATGCCGTAGCGTCGCGCTGGACGACCCAAGGCGTCATCCCCAAGCTTGACGAGAAGTTGATCAACTGGCGCGATCGACCCGGCAGGCGAAGCAGCCGCGCTTGGCGAARTGCAGGTGGAGGTAGGCGACCTCGGCGTTGCWGAAGAAGCGCTCGATCTCTTCGGCGACGTGCGTGCCCTCGCGCACGCTGGCGTCGACGATCAGGTGGGCRGCGTCGTAGGCGCGCACGGAGAGCAGGCGCGAGCTSAGGTAGGGCGGCACTTCATCGGGCGGCAGCACGCGCTGCACGGCGCCGCGGCGCACGTWGATCGGGCCGGAGGCGCGGTAGGGSSWGGCGGCGGGTTGGTGCTCGTAGGGGAGCAGCAGGAGCTCGTCGCCTTGCTGGGCGTCTTCGAGGCTGATGCGGCAKGGGTAGCCGGTGTTTTCGGTGGCGATGTGGCGCTGCGCGCCGTGCTGGGCGAGGGCTTGGTYGGRGAGGGTGAAGAGCGGGRYGWAGGGGGTGGGGGGCAGGGCGACGAGTTGGAAGTGATGCATGGCGGGGTCCGGTGAKGGRGAGCCGGCATSGTCGKTGTTGTGGGAWGCGCGGGCTGGCCGGTTTCGGACKTGGAGTTCCCGATCGCGACTTGCTGCCACGCGGGTTTCATCCGAAATGGGGAAAGGATTTCCTGATTCGGAGGGCCATCGCAACGGCGCCCGTCCGCAAGGATGGCTATCTCGGTCACTGCGAGCTTCCTGCTTCGGTACGTGCCTTCTTCAAGAGCGGAAGCACCTCATGAAGGTTGCAAACCAGGTCTCGCTCGCCTGAAACGACATAGGGAGACTGGACCTGGTAGACACCCCAGCCTCCACGACCGGTTTCCCAAGCAAGGCCAGCGTGGCCACCCTTCGGGTTTCGAACGAACAAGTCCCCCATCCGCTTCGGCCAGGGGCCGGGCTAAGGCACGCCGATGTACCCGAGCTGCCCCGTCGCTATCGGATTCGGGAATCAGCTTGGCTTCGTCGTCGGCATGCTCGATGGCCAGTCGCCCGGCGTCTGGTCATCAATGAGCTCCAGAAGATCAGCTGCGCTCGTGGCCCGCGCATCGTCTCCCGTCGCCAGCTCGGCAAAGCGGTGACGCTGGGCGTGAATGAAGCGCGTGAGTTCTTCTCGGACCGAGGCGCCACGATGCGTCTCGTGGCCTGGCTCGGGAATGAAGGTGCCGCCGAGGTCGATGAGCGCCTCCATGACGGCACGCTGCCCCCACGCTTGCCTGCTGGCCAGAATCTGCTCAAGCGCAGGAAGAACGCCCAGCACGACCGGGTAATAGGTGCCCGCATGGTTGTTGCCCATGGCCCAGAGAAAGGCATCGCAGGCATCGACGGCGGTCTGCTCATCGTGCGCATTGCGGAGCGCCACGAGGGCGCGTTCCACGCTGCCTGAGTCGTTGGAATCCGGTTGAGGAAATGGGGCGATGTTGAGCGGCGTCATGGCGGTTTGATGGACTGCCGTTGCAGGTGAATCTTCTGCGGAGGGGCGCAGGGCCGTGATGGGCTTGCGCGGGTGGTCCATTGTCGCCGGCCGGAGACAGCGCCTGATCGCCGTGCTTCATCTGAAGTGGGGAAGGGATTTTCTGATTCGGAGGGCCAGCGCAACTGACAGACTTGTGCCTTGAGGGAGGGGGTTGTATGGGCAGGCTCACGAGCTTCTTGGCGATCACGCCGCTGCTTCTGGCGTGCGGCCCGGCGCTGGCAGAGACGGTGCTGGTGAAGTACCACGGGCCGGTGTCGCTGGATGCCTTCGTCTGCGGCGAGGTGAGCGAGGGCAGCGATGTCACCCGCATCTGCTACGACTCGGCCGAGCGCTACATGGTCATTCGCCTGCGCTCGATGTACTACCACTACTGCGAGATCGCCGCTGGAACGGTGCAGGGGCTGCGCTCGGCGGGGTCGAAGCGGCAGTACTTCGAGGCGCGGATCAAGGGCAGTGGGAAGGATGGGCCGTTCGATTGCAGGACGCATCCGGTTCCCAAGAAGTATCGGGTTTGAACTCTGCTGGATGCGGCTGCGCGGTCGGCCGCTATAGGCTGGTTGCGGTCGGTCAGGTTCAGGCGTTGACCGACTGCTCAGGCCGAAAGCAGACCTTCGTCGCGTGGCGAATGGATCGCCCACTGTCGGTCGAGTGGGCGGTGGCCACAGCGGCGGGGGCTGACCTGGTCGAATGGCTGCTGTCGTGAGCAGCGAAGGGCGGACATCGACCCGTTGCGGACCTACGTGTTGCCGCCCTGCCTGCCGAAAAGCAGTCGTTCGGAATTTGACATGAGGGCCTCCGGCCGGCTTGCCAAGCAACGCCCCCTCGATGGAAGGATCAGGCTGCTGTTGGACGTCTAGTAGACGCAGAGAAGTGGAAGGGTGGCCAGTTCGACTGCCACGAACTGAAGAGAAAGAACAACGAATCCCGAGATCGCTGCACCCTGAACGCGTCCGGAGTGACCAGCGTAAAGCCCGGAGATCATTACTGTTGGCGCGAGACTGATGATGTGCTGATAGTGCAGGCGGTGCAGCAGGTGATCGTAGATGGGGCGATGATCAGAAAGCTCGCGAATGGTCATGAGAAGTGCGAGCCACCCCCCTCCTGCGACGGCTCCGATCCAGAAATTCTTCCACTTGAAGGTGCCGATCCTTGCCCTTACCAAGAGCAAGTACGCAAGCCAGAATCCAACCAATGCGATACGAATGGCTCCGTGGAGAATAGGGTCGGAAGAGCAGCCATCCAGTACCGGTCTGTAGAGCACCCATGGGACGTACGCAGCAAACAGCGCAATAGACAGCATCACGTGCTGATCATGCGCGTTCGACGTGATCGCGATCCGCCTCATGGCCGTCTCGCGTCGTCGCTAGGCGGCACGCTTCAGCGCTTCCTGGAGTTGCTGCACAAAATTTTCCCCAAAGCGCTTGTCTACTTGAGCGATTGCCTCCACGGCGGTGATCGGATCGAAGGATCCGCCCTCAAGTACCGCCAGCGCCTGATTGTGCAGCGCATACGCAAGATGGGCGGCGGCACGGACGGACGGCTCACTATCCGTTTCGCTGCCCAAGTGGGCAGCCAGGAGCAACCTCAACTCGAACACGGCGAAGGCCAGAATCTTGGCTTGGTCAAGCATTGCGGTCATAGCCGTCTACCTTGCCTCCCGTGGAACGGACGCGTTGCACAACAAAGGCCTGCATCTCCGACGACATGCACGCGAGCGGCAGCGTGCTGAACTGTGCTTTCGAGTAGAGGAGGAGCCAGACGCTACGGAACTGCCAAAGTTCGCGCACTGCGGTCCACTGAAGCGTTGCAGTGCCAATGGGGGAACTGAGGGTGAACGAAGACTCGTCTGCGCGAAAGGTGGCCTGCGCGTTCCCCATTTCGCGAAACTTGCGAAGCGAGTTTCGATAGTGAACCACGTACAAGGCTGCAGCAAACACAGTCCCCAGGACAAGAACGCTTGCAAGTGCACCGACAAGCCACACTGCCTCACCTTGCGCGATCACGATGCTGAGGCAGATCGCAACCACTCCCAGGGCGACGACGAACCCGATACCGATTGAACGATACCAAAACGCGAGCACTGCCTGACGCAGCAGCGAGTCGGTGTAGATGAGTTTGGCCTCGTGCAGCATGGCGAAGATGTCCGAATTGAGAACGGGACCTATAGCCGGCCCGTCTACCGAGCAGGCGGACGATGTGAGCCATCGGCCCTTGGACCTGAAGGCCGATAGCCTAGCCGAAAGCAGCCCTTCGCGAGCGACCGGAAGTGGCCGACATGCGATCTTCGCGCCAGCGGCCAGATCGCAGGTTGCAGCCACGCCGAGCGTCCGACCGCTACGCTCGGTATAGCCGCCTTTGGTGAGTGTCAACGGGTCGGTCGAGGACGACCCGTACCAGTACTTTGCATCGCTGATGCCACGGCTGACTAGAAAAAGTACCTGGGTCGCCCATCGCTCAAACGTCCCGTTCTACTCGCTGGCTTCCACTGGCAGGGCTAGGCCTTGTCCGTGAGCCCAATGCCAAAACCACAAGCCTTGCGGATGAGCAAGTGGCCGAGCGTCGCGCCGAAGTTCGAGCTGTGACTTGATGCCCCCCTCCGGACATTGCTGAATCTCAGCAGCAAGCACTGCAACCGCCACCGAGGACAGCCTGAGGTTCAGGCTCATGTTCGTGAACTGGGTCCATACGACCGGCGTGTGCAAGCCGCGGTCAAGCGACACAGACAACGACCACCAGCATCCGAAGTTGGTGCGAGTGGTGAAGAGGTCGTACCAGCCTCGCGCTGACGGAAAGGAGACCCGCATCTCCTCCCGCTCGCCGCCGTTCGCCAGGCGGCTCAAAACCTCCGCAAACCTCGCCCGCCAATCGGCTGACGCGGCAACATGCAGCCCCTGCCAACGGCTCACAGGCTCCTTGGCGCGCAACACAACGGCACCCGGCTTGTCCGCGAGCGTCTCGAAGTACGGATAGGGCGCAATCCCACCGATGGCGCGCTGGATCTTCGAGCTATCTAGGTCCAGCGGTCTGCGTTCCTTTCTTCCCATGTCAGCGAGCTTATCCCGTCTGCTGCTGACATCCCGGCGGCTCGCTGGCTTGCCCTGAAGCAGATGTTGGTGAACGGCAACTGCTGGCCGATCTCCGTCCGACCACCGGGGAGGCACGGCTCATGAAATGGTTGCTGCGATGACGGGAGCTTCGCCGAACGACAGCGGCAAGCGCGGGAGCACCACCTCTGCAAGCTGCACCAGCAAGGTAGCCTCAACGGGACGATTCGGAACGGCCACGCGCGCGTAACGGCCGCGTTGGTCGTCCCAGTCGTACGCGAACAAGCCGACATCTGAATAGCTCTTCCAGACCTCGTCGGTGCCCCAGCCCTTGACGGGAATGTGTTCGCCGATGGCACTGTGCTGCACGCATGCATCCACTACCTCTGCGGGGACTGGACCGCTTCCCGCCGTAGCGAACACCGCATAGTTGCCAGCCTCGTCTCTTGCGAACCAGTCAAACTCCGAGCCTTGCATATCGACTATCGGCTTCAAGCTAGATTTCCCTCGAATCAACGTTCAGACTCCCACGAGGCAGACGGTCGCGAAGGACTGCAAGTGGCCGAGACTTCCAATTCGCAGCCGGCCTTCATGCTGTTGGCCAACTCAGCTACCACCACCAAAAGTGGCGAACGGAAGACGGGCACATCA
>NZ_JBFUFQ010000292.1:0-6352 GCF_056403355.1 Rhizobacter sp. P2_H3
GTCGGGCGCCCGCGCGCTGTACCGCCTGGCCTGCCGGACCGGGGCGATCTGCGACGCGGCCGAGGGCGAGGCGCTGATGACCACGCTGCGCGCGACGCAGGACCGCGGCAGCTTCTTCACGACGCTGGCCGAGGTGCGCACGCGCGCCGACCTGATCGTCTGCGTGGGCGGCACGCCGGTGCGGCAGGCGCCGGAGTTCTTCGATCGCTGCGGCGTCGGCGAGGCGCTCGTGGCGCAGCGGCGGGTGGTGGTGCTCGGCGGCGGCACGGCCGATGGCGCGGTGCTCGACAGCCTGCGCGCGCGTCCGGGCGTCACGGTCGACACGATCCCGCTGCACGGYGACCTGTTCAGCACCGTCGCGCTGCTGTCCGCGCTGGTCGCCGGGCGTGCCGTGCGCGAGGCACCGGCGGCGCTGCAGTCGCTGGCCACGCAGCTGCGGCAGGCGCGCTACGCGGTGTTCGTCGGCGAGACGCGCACGCTGCCGCGCCAGGGCGCGCTGGTCGTCGAAAGCATCCACCGCACCGTCGGCACGCTGAACCAGAGCACCCGTGCCGCGGCGATGTGGCTGGGCGGCGGCAACGGCGCCGGCACGGTGAACCAGGTGTTCACCTGGCTGTCGGGCCTGCCGCTGCGCTCGCGCGCCGGGCCGCTCGGGCTGGAACACGAGCCGCTGTGCTTCGATGCGCAGCGCCYGCTGTCCGACGCCGCGGTCGACAGCCTGCTGTGGGTGTCCAGCTTCGATCCGGACCTGGCCCCGCCGGCGACCGCGCAGCCGACCCTCGTGCTGGGCCACCCCGAACTGGCGCGGGTGCCGGCCGCGGTGTTCATCCCGGTGTCGACGCCGGGCATCGGCTCGCCGGGGCACCTGTTCCGGGCCGACGGCTCGGTGA
Organism: Rhizobacter sp. P2_H3; assembly: GCF_056403355.1. NCBI lineage: Bacteria > Pseudomonadati > Pseudomonadota > Betaproteobacteria > Burkholderiales > Sphaerotilaceae > Rhizobacter > Rhizobacter sp. P2_H3. Next base: position 891 of record NZ_JBFUFQ010000292.1, read on the forward strand.
TGCTGCCGTTGTTCGCGGTGCATGACGACGGCCTGCCGACGCTCGCCGGCGTGCTCGACCGCATCGCAGGAGCGCTGGCATGAGCAGCGTGCGCCTGCGCGGCGGCTTGGTCATCGACCCGGCGAACGACGGCCGGCCCCAGGTGCGTGACCTCGGCGTGCGCGACGGCCGCATCGTCGCGCTCGCGCCGCGCGAGGCCGTCGACGACGAGGTCGACGCGAGCGGCTGCGTCGTGATGGCCGGCGGCATCGACATGCACACGCACATCGGCGGCGGCAAGGTCAACCTGTCGCGCCTGCTGCTGCCCGAGCTGCAGCGCCACGGCGCCGACCCGTTCGCACGCTCGACCAACCCGCTGGAACTGGCCTCGTGCGGCGGCTGCACGCCGGGCACGCTGGCCACCGGCTACCGCTACGTCGAGATGGGTTACACGGCGGCCTTCGAGCCGGCGATGATGCCGTCGAACGCACGCCACACGCACATGGAGATGGGCGACACCCCCATCCTCGACCACGGCGCCTACGTGATGCTCGGCAACGACGAGCTGTTCCTGCAGATGCTGGCCGAGCAGCAGGACTTCGAGCGCATCCGCGACTACATGGCATGGACCATCCATGCCACCAAGGCGATGGGCGTGAAGGTGGTCAACCCGGCCGGCATCTCGGCCTTCAAGTTCAACCAGCGCAAGCTCGATGTCGACGAGCACCATGTGCACTGGCAGGTCACGCCGCGCCAGGTGGTGCACACGCTGGCGCGCGCGCTGCGCGAGCTGGGCGTGCCGCACCCGCTGCACATCCACGGCAGCAACCTCGGCGTGGCCGGCAACATCCAGTCGACGCTGGACACCATCGCCGCGCTCGAGGGCCTGCCGGCGCACCTGACGCACGTGCAGTTCCATGCCTACGGCACCGAGGGAGCGAAGAAGTTCTCGTCGGCCGCAGCGCAGCTGGCCGAGGCGGTGAACGCGAACCCGAACGTCAGCATCGACGTCGGCCAGATCATGTTCGGCCAGACCGTCACCGCGTCGGGCGACACGATGCGCCAGCATGCGCAGTCGGGGCTCGCCAGCCCGCGCAAGTGGATCGGCGCCGACATCGAATGCGACGCCGGCTGCGGCGTGGTGCCGTTCCGCTACCGCGAGCAGAGCTATGTGAATGCGCTGCAATGGGCGATCGGGCTGGAGATCTTCCTGCTCGTGAACGACCCGTGGCGCGTCGCGCTGACCACCGACCACCCGAACGGCGGGCCGTTCACCAGCTACCCGCACCTGATCCGGCTGCTGATGGACAAGGGCTTTCGCGACGAGCAGCTGGCGAAGCTGCATCCCGACGTGGCGGCGCACAGCGCGCTCGGCTCGATCACGCGCGAGCTGAGCCTGCACGAGGTCGCGATCATGACGCGCGCCGGGCCGGCGAAGCTGCTCGGCCTGCAGGACCGCGGCCACCTCGGCGTGGGCGCCGCGGCCGACATCGCGGTCTACCGCGAGAACGCCGACCGCGAGGCGATGTTCAGCACGCCCGAGCGGGTCTACAAGGACGGCACGCTGGTGGCCCGCGCCGGCCGCATCACCGCGGTGCCGACGGGAGGAACGCACTTCGTCGAGCCCGAGTACGACCGCGGCATCGAGGGCTACCTGCGCAAGCACCTGGCGGCGCGCGGCTCGGTGAACTTCGATGCCGTGGCCATCGACCATGACGAGCTGTGCACCTGCTGCAACGGCGGGCGCCTGCTGCCGACAGCCTGCTTCGAGCATTCAGCATGATCGAGAACGGCGTCCTGATCGACGACAGCTTCGCCGAGGCCTTCCCGATGAAGGCCACGCGCCTCGTGATCACCGCGCACAACCCCACCTGGGCGCGCCACGCCGCGGTGTCGGCCACCGGCTTCGCGACCTCGGTGATCGCCTGCGGTTGCGAGGCCGGCATCGAGCGCGAACTCGACCCCGCCGACACGCCGGACGGACGGCCCGGCGTCAGCGTGCTGATCTTCTCGATGTCGGGCAAGGAGCTCGCGAAGCAGGTGGAGCGGCGTGTCGGGCAATGCGTGCTGACCTGCCCGACCACCGCGGTGTTCGCCGGCATCGCCGAAGGCGAAGCCATTCCGCTCGGCAAGAACCTGCGCTTCTTCGGCGACGGCTGGCAGATCTCGAAGGTGATCAACGGCGTGCGCTACTGGCGCGTGCCGGTGATGGACGGCGAGTTCGTCGCGCAGGAGACGACGGCCGTCGTCAAGTGCGTGGGCGGCGGCAACCTGCTGCTGATGTGCCGCGACACCGATGCCGCGCTCGCGGTGGCCGAGGCGGCGGTGGCCGCGATGCAGGCGCTGCCCAACGTGATCATGCCGTTCCCGGGCGGCGTGGTGCGCTCGGGCTCGAAGGTCGGCAGCAAGTACGCCACGCTGAGTGCGTCGACCAACGATGCGTTCTGCCCCGGCCTGGCGGGCCTCGCGGCCAGGAGCGAGATCACGCCGCAGACGCGCTGCGTGATGGAGATCGTGATCGACGGCCTGACCGAGGCCGATGTCGGTGCGGCGATGCGCGCCGGCATGCAGGCCGGCATCGCGCTCGGTGCGGCCGGCGGCCTGCTGCGCATCTCGGCCGGCAACTACGGCGGCAAGCTCGGGCCCTTCCACTTCCACCTGCGCAAGCTGCTCGCTGCGCAGGCCACCACATGAGCGGCTGGCGCCTGACGCTGCGGCACGCGCCTGCGCTGCGCGTGGACCTGCGCGGCGTGCTGCCGGCCACCTTGGGCGGCCTGTCGGCGGCGCAGGTCGGGCAGGTTGCCGTGGGGCATGGGGCCTCGCGGGTGCCGCTGGGCGAGTTCTTCACCATCCAGGCCGACGGCGACGACGCGCTGGTGTTCGACGGCGACCTGTCGCGCTTCGACCGCGTCGGCTGGCAGATGGCGGGCGGCCGCCTGACCGTGCACGGCCCGGCCGGCCACTACGCCGGCGGCTGCATGACCGGCGGCGAGCTGCAGGTGCACGGCACGGTCGGCCTGCTGGCGGCCTGCGAGATGGCGGGCGGGCAGCTCACGGTCGATGGCGATGCGGGCGACTTCGCTGCCAGCACGCTGCCCGGCAGCATGGACGGCATGCGCGGCGGCACGCTGCTCGTCAAGGGCAATGCCGGCGAGCGCTTCGGCGACCGCATGCGGCGCGGCACGGCGCTGGTGTTCGGCGATGCGGGCGACTTCCTGGCCTCGCGCATGGTGGCCGGCACCCTCGCGATCGGCGGGCGGGCCGGTGCGCACGCGGGCTACGGCATGCGGCGCGGCAGCGTGGTGTTCGCGGGCGCGGCACCGGACATCGCCCCGACCTTCGTGCCGGCAGGGGCGCAGGCGCCGGTGTTCTGGCAGCTGCTGGCACGCGACCTCGCGCGGCACGGCGGCCCCTTTGCGCGCCTGCCGTCACGCGCCATCGCGCGCCACCTGGGCGACCTGGCGACGGACGGCCGCGGCGAATTGATCCTGACGACCTGAAAGCACCCCCATGACCAAGACCTACCTCTTCCACGCCGGCGAAGCCACCGTGTTCGCGCGCGAAGGCCAGTTCACCGATGCGATGCCCGAGATCCTGATCGGCCGCACCGACGGCCCCGTCGGCCAGGCCTTCGCGAACATGATGGCGCAGAGCAAGGGCCACACCGCGATGTTCGCGATCCGCGCCTGCAACCAGCTGGTGCGGCCGGCGACCATCATCGTGCCGAAGGTCACTCTGAAGGATTTCGCCAACATCGACCTCTATGGCGGCGTGGTGCAGAGCGCGACGGCCGATGCGGTGGTCGACTGCCTGATCGACGGCACGATCCCGAAGGACATCGCCAACGAGTTGTGCATCATCAGCCTGGTGTGGATCGACCCGCGCTGCGCGAAGGACGAGAACCTGGACAAGAAGGACATGTACCGCACCAACCACGAAGCGACGAAACTGGCGATCAGGCGCGCGCTGAACAACGAGCCCTCGGTCGACGAACTGATCGCCAACCGCCACAAGATCAAGCACGACATGGACGACTGGAGTTAGGAGATGGCCCCCCAGTCGCTTCGCTCCTGCCCCCAAGGGGCGCCACCTTCGGCCCGGGAGACCCGGGCTTCGGCGTTGCTTGATGAACTCGGGCCGCGCCCACCATGAGTTGCTTTGCGCTGCTCGACGACTGCCACGCGACACGCGGCAACCCACTCAGCCGGCTGTACACCGGCTTCGAGCGCGAGCACCGCTGTGTCGATCCGGCGCAGCTCGATGCCGTGTGGGCCGCGGTCGACGCCGACCTGCGCGCCGGCCTGCATGCGGTGCTGCTGGCCGACTACGAATGGGGCGCCAAGCTGATGCGGGCCGGGCATGCGCGGCTGCGGCCGGACGATGCGGCGTCGCTGCGGGTGCTGATGTTCCGCGAGCTGGCGCGGCTGTCGAACGACGAGGTCGACGCCTGGCTCGCGGCGCGCAGTGGTGAAGAAGGCAGCAGCGGCGTGATGAACCTGCGCCCGAGCGTCGACAAGCCCGGCTTCACGCGCGCGATCGACCGCATCCACGAGGCGATCCGCAACGGCGAGACCTACCAGGTCAACTTCACCTACCGGCTGCATGGCGAGGCCTGGGGCTCGCCGGTCGACCTGTACCGCCGCCTGCGCGCGCGGCAGCCGGTGGCCTATGGCGCGCTGATCGCGTTGCCCGACGCCGGGACGCCGCATGTGCTGTCGCGCTCGCCCGAGCTGTTCCTGCGCCACGAGGCCGGGCTGCTCACCGCGCGGCCGATGAAGGGCACCGCGCCGCGCATCCGCGCGCCCGAGAGCGACAGCGAGACCGCACGCCTGCTGTCGCTCGACATCAAGAACCGCGCCGAGAACCTGATGATCGTCGACCTGCTGCGCAACGACCTGGGCCGCATCGCGCAGACCGGCTCGGTGAAGGTGCCGTCGCTGTTCGCGATCGAACCGTATGCGACGCTGTTCCAGATGACCTCGACGGTCAACGCGCGGGTGCGGCCCGAGGTCGGCTTCGCCGACCTGCTGCGCGCGGTGTTCCCCTGCGGCTCGATCACCGGCACGCCCAAGCACCACACGATGGAGCTGATCGCCGGGCTGGAAACCACGCCGCGCGGCCTGTACTGCGGCGCCATCGGCTGGGTCGATGCGCCGCAGGGCGAGGCGCGCATCGGCGATTTCTGCCTCAACGTGGCGATCCGCACGCTGACGCTGGGCGCCGAGGCGCGCGGGCTGCGGCCGGCGCGGCTGGGCATCGGTGCCGGCATCGTGCTCGACAGCCGCGCCGACGACGAGTTCGAGGAATGCCTGCTGAAGGCGCGCTTCCTGACCGGGCTGGACCCGGGCTTCCAGCTGTTCGAGACGCTGTGGGCACAGCGCGGCGAGGCGCGCGGGCTCGATGAGCACCTGGCGCGGCTGGCGCACAGCGCACGCGCGCTCGGTTTCGCGTTCGATGGCGAACAGGTGCGCGCGGCGGTGGCC
>NZ_JBFUFQ010000293.1:0-6319 GCF_056403355.1 Rhizobacter sp. P2_H3
ACGCTCGGCCGCGGCGCGCCCGGCGTGGCCGTCGGCTCGACCGGGTTGATCGCGAGCTGGCCGGCCAGCACCAGCGCGGCGGTCTGCTCGAGCAGGTCGTCCTGCAGCTCGTTGGCCTCGTGCAGCGCCCAGAAGAACGACACCGCGCCGGCCGCGACCGCGGTGGCCAGCAGCAGCACGGCCATCCACAGCGACAGGCGGAACTGCAGCGAGTTCCTCATGGGGCGATGACAGTCATGCCGCGCGGTCCACGCGCCAGCCGACGCCGCGCACGTTGCGGATCACCGCGGGGCCGAGCTTGCGGCGGATGCCGTGGATCAGCACTTCGACGGTGTTGCTCTCGACCTCCTCGTTCCAGCCGTAGATTCGCTCCTCGAGCTCCTGGCGCGAGAGGATCGCGCCGGGGCGCACCAGCAGCGCCTGCAGCAACGTGAACTCGCGGCCGGAGAGGGCGGCGCTGCGGCCCTCGAAGCTCACGTCGCGCGTCACCGGATCGAGCGTGATCGCGCCGTTGGTCAGCAAGGGCGACGCCGAGCCGCCTTGCCGGCGCACCACGGCACGCATGCGCGCGAGCAGCTCCTGCACGTCGAAGGGCTTCAGCACGTAGTCGTCCGCGCCGAGGTCGAGGCCGGCGATGCGGTCTTCGACCTCGTCGCGCGCGGTGACGATCAGGATCGGCACGCGGGCATCGCGCGCGCGCAGCTGGCGCAGCACGTCGATGCCGTCGCGCCGCGGCAGGCCGAGGTCGAGCAGCACGAGGTCATAGGCCTGCGCCAGCGCGGCGGCCAGGGCCTGCTCGCCGTCGGTGGTCCAGTCCACTGCATAGGCGGCATCGGACAGCGCCTGCTGCACGGCCGCGCCGATCATCCGGTCGTCTTCCACCAGCAGGACGCGCATCGCTTGTTTTCGCCAGGGTTCACCGCAAGGACAAGGCACGCATTCTGAACGAACCCATGCCGCCTGGACGATGACCACCGGATGACGCAAGCCTTCATGCCAGTCGTTGCAGGGTCATTCGCGAAGCCTTGACGTGATCGTGGAAAATGAGAATGATTCTCAACTAATAACGATGAGCACCAGGGGGTAGAGCGTGTCGATCACCAACCATGAGCCTGCCGCAGGGCTCGGTGGAGCCTTTCTCGCGCACCGGGCCAAGCTGCAAGGCCTGGCCCACAAGATCACCGGGCGGCGCGAGCTGGCCGAGGACGTGGTGCAGGAGGCCTTTCTCAAACTGTCCGACGTGTCGCACGGCTTGGCGGTGCAGCAGCCGATCGGCTACTGCTTCCAGGTGGTGCGCAACCTGGCGATCGATTGCCGGCGCCGCATGATGCTCGAGGCCGGCGTGTTCGCCGACGCCGAGAGCGGCGAGCACGTCGCGGCGCCGCAGGGCACGCCGGAGCAGTACGCGATCAGCCGGCAGAACCTGGTGATCGTCGACGAGGCGCTCGGCCGCCTGCCGTCGCGCACGCGCCAGGCCTTCGAGCTGTACCGCATGGGCGGCATGACGCAGCGCGCGATCGGCGAGCGGCTGGGCGTGTCGGCGGCGCTGGTCAACACGATGATCCGCGATGCGGTCCAGGCCCTGGCGCACTGCCGGCACCTGCTCGAGGCGGAATGACGGCCTCCTAGAATCGGCGGTTTCCACTGCCAGCCCCGTGCGCGCCCGCGCGCGCCGCCCGCCGATGAACCCCGATCAGGACCGTGAAGACCCCGCGCAGGCGCTCGCCATGCAGTCCGCCTGGGAGTGGGTGATGAAGGCGCACGAGCAGCCGCTGAGCGAAGCCGACCACGAGGCGCTCGCGCGCTGGCTCGAGGCCGACCCGCGGCACCGCACCGCGCACGCGCAGGCCTCGCGGCTGTGGCTGCTGAGCGGGCTCGTGCCGCCGGCGCACGACGACGACGGGCTCCCGCACTGACCCGATCGCCACGCGGCGCTGAACAAAGCCGCGGCCGGCTCGTCATGGAAGGCAAGGCGCATCACTGCGCGAACCACGGGCCTTGCCATGTCCACCAGCTGCTTCGACCGCGACGACGAAACCTTCATCGTCCTCGTCAACCACGAGGATCAATATTCCATCTGGCCGCACTGGAAGGCCGTGCCACCCGGCTGGACCGCGGTGCCCGGCGCCAGCGGTGACAAGAAGACGGTGCTCGCGTTCGTCGATGCGGCGTGGACCGACATGCGACCGCTGTCGCTGCGCCGCTGGATGGACGAGCAGGCCGCGGCGCCGCGCTGATGCACGCCGGCGTCCGCCTGCTRTGCCTGCCGTGCGCCGGCGCCAGCGCGACGATGTACCTGCGCTGGCGGCGTTCGCTGCCGCCGTGGGTGCAGGTCGTGCCGGTCGAGCTGCCCGGTCGCGGCAGCCGCCTGGGCGAGCCGTTCGTCGAATCGTTCGCCGCGTTGGTGGCGGGCCTGTGCGACGAGCAGTCGGCCGCGATGACGACGGCCAGCAGCTTCATGCTGTTCGGCCACAGCATGGGTGGCCTGCTGGCCTGGGGCATCGCGCAGCGCCTGCGCGAACGCGGGCTGCCGGCCCCGGCGGCGCTGTTCGTCAGCGGCTGCCCGGCCCCGTCGCAGCGTGACCCGCAGCGCTTCGCCAACAAGGACACCGACGCGCAGCTGATCGCCGACCTGCGCCGCCAGGGCGGCACGCCGGAGGAGGTGTTCGCAAGCCCCGAGATGCTGCACATCACGCTCGATGCCCTGCGCGCCGACTACCGCGTCTGCGCGAGCGTTCCGGACGTGAGGAGCGGGCCGCTCGACATGCCGATCCACGCCTTCGGCGGCCGCCAGGACGACATCGACGCGTCGCGCCTCGCTGCCTGGCGCCGCGAGGCCCGCACGCTGTTCTCGCTGACCTGGCTCGACGGCGGGCATTTCTTCATCCGCCAGAGCGAGCCGCAGCTGCTGGCCGCGCTCGTCCACGAGATGCAGGCGCTGCGGTTCGAACCGCTGCCGTCCTGAAAGGGATCTTCCATGACCGACCTGTCGAACCTGGACCGGCCGCCGTTGCCGGCCCTGATCACGCCATCGCGCCCCGGTGAGGCGCTGCTCGATGCCTTCGCACCGATGCGCGCCGACAGCGAGGCGCTGCTGAGCCGCATCGGCGGCGTGCTGCTGCGCGGCTTCGAGGTGCCGAGCGTCGATGCCTTCCGCGCGTTCGCCGCGGCCTTCGGCCACCCGCTGCTCGCCTACGAGTTCGGCTCGACGCCACGCAGCGCGGTCGGTGGCGGGGTCTACACCTCCACCGAATACCCGGCGCACCAGCACATCCCGCTGCACAACGAGCAGGCCTACACCCGCGAGTGGCCGATGAAGATCTGGTTCCACTGCGTCACCGCCGCGCCCGAGGGCGGCGAGACGCCGATCGCCGACAGCCGCGCGATCTGGCGCCACATGCCCGAGGCGATCCGCCGCCGCTTCGCGCCCGGCGTGCTGTACGTGCGCAACTACGGCGAGTTCGACGTGCCGTGGCAGCAGGTGTTCAACACCAGCGAACGCGCCGAGGTCGAGGCCTGGTGCACGCGCTCCGGCATCCGCTTCGAATGGAAGCCCGACGGCGGGCTGCGCACCACGCAGCTGTGCCAGGCCACCGCCGTGCACCCGCGCACCGGCGAGACGGTGTGGTTCAACCAGGCCCACCTGTTCCACGTCTCGAACCTGCAGCCGGAGGTGCGCGAATCGCTGGAGGAACTGCTGGGCGCCGACGAGATGCCGCGCAACGCCTGCTTCGCCGACGGCTCGGCCATCCCCGACGCGATGCTCGACGAGGTGCGCGCGGTGCTGGCCGCGCAGACGGTGTCGTTCCGCTGGCAGGCCGGCGACGTGCTGATGCTCGACAACATGCTGGCCGCGCATGCGCGCGCGCCGTTCAAGGGCCCGCGCAAGGTGGTGGTCGCGATGGCCGAACCGCACGGCAACCTCGACCAGGACCTGTCCCGATGAACGCTCCCCGCAATTTCGTCGACCACCTGCAGCGCCTTGCCGCCGAGCGGCCCGACGACACCGCGCTGGTGATCGTCAGCGCGGCCGACGGTGCCACGCTCGACACGCCGATCCGCTATGCCGAGCTCGCGCTGCGCGTGCGTGCGCTGGCCGCGCGGCTGCAGCGCCGCTTCGCGCCCGGGGAGCGTGTGCTGCTGCTGCTCGACAACGACGACCGCTACGTGGTGGCCTTCCTCGCATGCCTGCATGCGGGGCTGATCGCGGTGCCGGCGTTTCCGCCCGAATCGGCGCGGCCGCAGCACCTGGCGCGGCTGGCCGGCATCGCGCACGACGCGCAGCCGGCGGCGCTGCTCGCGACGCGCGCGACGCTGGCGATGATCGGCAGCGGCTTCGGTGCTGCCGAGCCGATCGCGATCGACGAACTCGATGCCGCCGACGATGCCGCGCTCGCCGCGGCGTGGCGCCCGCACGCGCCGCACGACAGTGACATCGCCTTCCTGCAGTACACCTCCGGCTCCACCTCGGCGCCGAAGGGCGTGATGGTCAGCCACGGCAACCTGATGGCCAACGAGCGGGCGATCGGCGCGGGCTTCGAGGTCGGCGCCGACGACGTGTTCGTCAGCTGGCTGCCGCTGTACCACGACATGGGGCTGATCGGCGGGCTGCTGCAGCCGCTGCACCGCGGCATCCCGACTGTCCTGCTGACGCCGCAGTTCTTCCTGGAGCGGCCGGTGCGCTGGCTGGAGGCGATCGCGCGGCACCGCGGCAGCATCAGCGGTGCGCCGGACTTTGCGTACCGGCTGTGCGTCGAGCGGGTGAAGGACGCGGCGATCGGCGCACTCGACCTGTCGAGCTGGCGCGTGGCCTTCAGCGGTGCCGAGCCGGTGCGGCACGACACGCTGCGAGCGTTCGTCGAGCGCTTCGCGCCGGCGTGCTTCGATCAGCGCTCGGTGTTCCCGTGCTACGGGCTCGCGGAGGCGACGCTGTTCGTCAGCGGCGCGGCAAGGGGGCGGGGGATGGTCGCGCAGCCGTTCTCGGTGTCGGCGCTCGGGGCGGGGCAGGCGAGTGACGGCACGGGCGACGATGCGATCACGCTGGTCARCAGCGGCCGCGTGCCGAGCGGCCACTGCGTCGAGATCGTCGACCCGCAGACGCTCGCGGTGCACCCCGACGGCCAGGTCGGCGAGATCTGCGCCGCCGGCCCGAGCATCGCGCAGGGCTACTGGCAGCGGCTGGAAGAGACGCAGACGACCTTCGTCGAACGCGGCGGCCAGCGCTGGCTGCGCACCGGCGACCTCGGCTTCGTGCGCGACGGCGAACTGCATGTCACCGGCCGGCTGAAGGACCTGATCATCCTGCGCGGCCAGAACGTCTACCCGCAGGACATCGAGCGCGCGATCGAGGCGGAGGTCGACGCCGTGCGCTCCGGCCGCGTCGCCGCGTTCGCGGTCGAGCTGCCGGGCGGTGGCGAGGGCGTCGGCGTTGCGGTCGAGGTGTCGCGCGCGATGCAGAAGCGCGTGCCGGCCGCGGCGCTGGTGCAAGCGCTCGGCGAGGCGTGTGCCGGCGCGTGCCGCGAGGCGGTGTCGGTGGCGCTGCTGCTGAATCCGGGTGCGCTGCCGAAGACCTCCAGCGGCAAGCTGCAGCGGCGCGCCTGCCGGCTGGGGTTCGAGCAGGGCACGCTGGATGCGTTCGCGGTGTTCGCGCACGGTCGCTTCGTCAGCGGCGACAGCGGCGTCGACGAGGCACCGGCAGTGCCGCTCGACGATGCCGAAGCCGCCGTCGCCGTGCTGTGGCAGGAGGTGCTCGGCCACGCCGCACCGCCGGCGCGCGATGCGCAGTTCTTCGCGAGCGGTGGCAATTCGCTCGCCGCGGTGCAACTGGCCGCGCGCATTGCCGAGCGCTGGCACATCGGCTTCGCGCCGCGCGATGTGTTCGAGGCGCCGCGGCTGGCCGAGCTCGCCGCGCGCGTGCGACAGGCAGGCGACAGCGGCACACGCCGGTCGACGATCCCGGTGCTCGGCGCGGCACGCCGCGCCGGACCGCTGCCGCTGTCGCACGCGCAGCAGCGCCAGTGGTTCCTGTGGCAGCTCGATCCGGGCAGCTCGGCGTACCACGTGCGCTTCGGGCTGACGTTGCGCGGCGTGCTCGACACCGTCGCACTGCAGGCTGCGCTCGACGCGCTGGCGGCGCGCCATGAGCCGCTGCGCACCCGGTTCGACCTGGCCGACGACGGCACGCCGCGCCAGTTCATCCAGCCGCCGCAGCCGGTCGCGCTCGCCGCGTTCGATCTGCAGCCCCTGCTCGACACCCCGTTCGACCTGCGCCGCGGCCCGCTGTGGCGCGTCGGCCTGCTGCGCGTGCGCGACGGCGAGC
>NZ_JBFUFQ010000294.1:0-6274 GCF_056403355.1 Rhizobacter sp. P2_H3
GGTCAAGCTGCTGGGTCAAGCTGCTGGACGCCGGCGGCAACGAGGTGAAGATCCCCGGCACCGACCACTCGGTGACGATCGGCTTCCAGGTCGGCTCGCTGATCCAGATCCGCGACGGCCAGGACCTGGCCCCGGGCGAGGTGCTGGCGCGCATTCCGGTCGAAGGCCAGAAGACGCGGGACATCACCGGCGGTCTGCCGCGCGTGGCCGAACTCTTCGAGGCACGCAGCCCGAAGGACAAGGGCACGCTGGCCGAGATGACCGGCACGGTGTCGTTCGGCAAGGAGACCAAGGGCAAGGTTCGCCTGCAGATCACCGATCCGGAAGGCAAGGTCTACGAAGAGCTCGTCCCGAAGGAAAAGAACATCGTGGTCCACGAAGGCCAGGTGGTCAACAAGGGCGAGTCGATCGTCGACGGTCCGGCCGATCCGCAGGACATCCTGCGCCTGCTGGGCATCGAGGAACTGGCGCGCTACATCGTCGACGAAGTGCAGGACGTCTACCGTCTGCAGGGCGTGAAGATCAACGACAAGCACATCGAGGTGATCGTTCGCCAGATGCTGCGCCGCGTGCAGATCGTCAACCCGGGCGAGACGGCCTACATCGTCGGTGAGCAGGTCGAGCGTTCGGAGCTGCTGGACACCAACGACCGGATGGTGGCCGAAGGCAAGATGACGGCGACGCACGCCGACGTGCTGCTGGGCATCACCAAGGCGTCGCTGTCGACCGACAGCTTCATCTCGGCGGCGTCCTTCCAGGAAACGACCCGCGTGCTCACCGAGGCTGCCATCATGGGCAAGCGCGACGAGCTGCGTGGCCTGAAGGAGAACGTCATCGTCGGCCGCCTGATCCCGGCCGGTACCGGCATGGCATTCCACGACGCACGCCGCGTCAAGGAAGAGATGGACGACGCCGAGCGYCGTGCCATCGCGATGCAGGAGGCGGAGGAATTCGCCTCCGTGCAGGAAACCCCGGCGGAAGCCGGCGGCGACGCTGCCGAGTGAGTGTTCGCGCTTCGTGCGGAAAGGGCGGCTTCGGCCGCCCTTTTTTCATTCCGGGGGTGCGGTCCAGGCTTCGGGCCTCAGGATCGCCAGGCCGCGCGGGAGGGCCCGGCGCGCCAGCCGCAGCACGGCGCGGTCGCGAGTGAACAGCCAGTCGGCGCGGAGCAGGGCGAAATCGATGAACTTCTGGTCGTCGGGGTCGGTGCAGCGCAGCGGCGCGGCCAGGCTGGCGGGTGGTGGAAGGTCTTCAATGTGAGCGCGTGCACTCCATGTTGACCAGATGAGGTCGGCATCCATCGATGGATTGCGAGGCAACCCTCGACGCAGCACCTCGGCCAGCTCGTCGCGCATCGCGGCCGTGGCGACCCATTGCAGCCGGCCGTTCTCGACCGCGCGGACGATCGGAGCGACCCCCGGGTTGCCGAACACCAGCCAGTCGAGCACGACGTTGGTGTCCAGCACGGCGCGGGGTGGGTCGAAGCGGAACACGGGTGCGGTCATATCCCTGGCTTGCGGGTGTACGGGGCTACGAATATAATCGCGGGCTTTTCGGCAGATTCTGCTTCGCTCTTTTGTCGATCCGGCGCGTGGGTTCATGAATTCCACAAGCTGGTCGACCGGGCGGTCAACGATCCCGCAGCCTCGCGGTTCCATCGTTCGGCCACACGCCCAGGGAGGGCGCGACGCTTCTTCCGAGAGTGCTCAGGCCTCTACAACAGAGATCCGGGCAGTGACTTCAAACGGGAACAAGTTACCAACATGCCAACCATCAACCAACTCGTCCGTCTGGGCCGCGAGGTCGAGAAGACGAAGTCCAAATCCCCGGCGCTGCAGGGTGGACCCCAGCGCCGCGGTGTGTGCACTCGCGTGTACACCACCACCCCGAAGAAGCCGAACTCGGCGCTGCGTAAAGTGGCCAAGATTCGCCTGACCAACGGGTTCGAGATCATTTCCTACATCGGCGGCGAAGGCCACAACCTGCAAGAGCACAGCGTCGTGCTCGTGCGCGGCGGCCGCGTGAAGGATCTGCCGGGTGTTCGCTACCACATCGTGCGCGGCTCGCTCGACCTGCAAGGCGTGAAAGACCGCAAGCAGTCGCGTTCCAAGTACGGCGCGAAGCGTCCGAAGGCCGGCAAGTAAGCTGGTTCGTGAAGTCGTCATCGCGGGAGTGCAAGCTCCGGCATGGCGTGTTGCGGTTGCGGTGGGTGCAGATCCCGCCGGGCCGAGTAAGTGGAAGCCCGGGCGCCGGAAGCGCCTTCGTGGTGACCGCGGTGCAGGCAGCGATGCCCGCGCCAACTGAAGATAAAAGGAAGAGCAATGCCTCGTCGTCGCGAAGTACCCAAGCGTGAGATCCTCCCTGATCCGAAGTTCGGATCGGTCGACCTTTCCAAGTTCATGAACGTGATCATGGAGTCCGGCAAGAAGGCTATCGCCGAACGCATCATCTACGGTGCCCTGGAGCAGGTCGAGAAGAAGTCGGGCAAGGATCCGCTGGAGATCTTCACCGTCGCGCTGAACAACATCAAGCCGATGGTCGAAGTGAAGTCACGCCGCGTCGGCGGTGCGAACTACCAAGTTCCCGTGGAAGTTCGCCCCGTCCGCCGCGTGGCCCTGGCCATGCGCTGGCTGAAGGAATCGGCCCGCAAGCGCGGCGAGAAGTCGATGGCCCAGCGCCTCGCCAACGAACTGCTGGAGGCCGTCGAAGGCCGCGGCGGCGCGATGAAGAAGCGCGACGAAGTGCACCGCATGGCGGACGCCAACAAGGCGTTCTCGCACTTCCGCTTCTAAGAACGAAGTCCCCAGTCCAACGGCCGCTCTTCGGGTTTACGCGAACCCGCGAGCGGCCCCTGCTTTTGGAGTGCCATCATGGCCACCCGCAAGACCCCCATCGAGCGCTACCGCAACATCGGCATCTCGGCCCACATCGACGCCGGCAAGACCACGACCACCGAGCGCATCCTGTTCTACACGGGTGTGAACCACAAGATCGGTGAAGTGCACGATGGCGCTGCCACGATGGACTGGATGGAGCAGGAGCAGGAGCGCGGCATCACGATCACGTCGGCCGCGACGACCTGCTTCTGGAAGGGCATGGAGCTCAACCACCCCGAGCACCGCATCAACATCATCGACACCCCGGGGCACGTGGACTTCACGATCGAGGTCGAGCGCTCGATGCGCGTGCTCGACGGCGCCTGCATGGTGTACTGCGCCGTGGGTGGCGTGCAGCCCCAGTCGGAAACCGTCTGGCGCCAGGCCAACAAGTACAAGGTGCCGCGCCTCGCGTTCGTCAACAAGATGGACCGCACCGGCGCGAACTTCTACAAGGTCTATGACCAGATGAAGGCCCGCCTGAAGGCGAACCCGGTGCCCATCGTGATCCCGATCGGCGCTGAAGACGGCTTCAGCGGCGTGGTCGACCTGATCAAGATGAAGGCGATCATCTGGGACGAGGCCTCGCAGGGCATGAAGTTCGACTACAAGGACATCCCGGCCGAGCTGCAGGCAGACGCCAAGAAGTGGCGCGAGAACATGATCGAGGCCGCCGCTGAATCCAGCGAAGACCTGATGAACAAGTACCTCGAGTCGGGCGACCTGAGCGAAGCCGAGATCAAGCTGGGCATCCGCACCCGCACGATCGCGAGCGAGATCCAGCCGATGCTGTGCGGTACCGCGTTCAAGAACAAGGGCGTGCAGCGCATGCTCGACGCGGTGATCGACTTCATGCCGTCGCCGATCGACATCCCGCCGGTGCCGGGCACCGACGAGGACGAGAAGGTCGTCACCCGCAAGGCCGACGACAACGAGAAGTTCGCCGCGCTGGCCTTCAAGCTGATGACCGACCCGTACGTCGGCCAGCTGACCTTCGTGCGCGTCTATTCGGGCGTGCTGAAGTCGGGCGACTCGGTCTACAACCCGATCCGTGGCAAGAAGGAGCGCATCGGCCGGATCCTGCAGATGCACGCCAACCAGCGTGAAGAAATCAAGGAAATCCTGGCCGGCGACATCGCCGCCTGCGTGGGCCTGAAGGACGTGACGACCGGCGAAACGCTGTGCGATCCCGACCACGTCATCACGCTCGAGAAGATGATCTTCCCGGAGCCGGTGATCTCGCAGGCCGTCGAGCCGAAGACCAAGGCCGACCAGGAAAAGATGGGCATCGCGCTGGGTCGCCTGGCGGCGGAAGATCCGTCGTTCCGCCTGCGCACCGACGAAGAGTCGGGCCAGACCATCATTTCCGGCATGGGCGAGTTGCACCTGGAAATCATCGTCGACCGCATGAAGCGCGAGTTCGGCGTGGAAGCCAACGTCGGCAAGCCGCAGGTGGCCTACCGCGAAACGATCCGCAAGTCGGCGACCGATGTCGAAGGCAAGTTCGTTCGCCAGTCGGGCGGCAAGGGCCAGTACGGCCACGTCGTGCTGAACATCGAGCCGCAGGAGCCGGGCAAGGGCTTCGAGTTCGTCGACGCCATCAAGGGCGGTGTCGTGCCGCGCGAATTCATCCCCGCGGTGAAGAAGGGCGTCGAAGACTCGCTGCCGAACGGCGTGCTGGCCGGCTTCCCGGTGGTCGACGTGAAGGTCACGCTGATCTTCGGTTCGTACCACGAGGTCGACTCGAACGAAAACGCGTTCAAGATGGCCGCGTCGCTGGGCTTCAAGGACGGCTGCCGCAAGGCCAGCCCGGTCATCCTCGAGCCGATGATGGCCGTGGAAGTCGAGACCCCGGAAGACTACGCCGGCAACGTGATGGGTGACCTGTCATCCCGCCGTGGCATGGTGCAGGGCATGGACGACATGCCTGGCGGCGGCAAGGTCATCAAGGCCGAGGTTCCGCTGTCGGAAATGTTCGGCTACTCGACCACGCTGCGCTCGATGTCGCAAGGCCGTGCCACGTACACGATGGAGTTCAAGCACTACGCCGAAGCTCCGAAGAACGTGGCCGACGCGATCATCACCGCACGCGGCAAGTAATTCAGTCAGTTAGACGAAGCCGGTCTTCGTCGTCTGCTTCGCGCGATGCCAGTGGCGCGCGAAACCAGTGGGCGGCGGAGACCTTAAACCCAGCACTGGAAGTGCTCTTTGATACGGAGAATCTGAAATGGCAAAAGGCAAATTCGAGCGGACCAAGCCGCACGTGAACGTTGGGACGATCGGTCACGTGGACCATGGCAAGACGACGCTGACGGCGGCGATCACGACGGTGCTGTCGGCGAAGTTCGGTGGTGAAGCGAAGGCGTACGACCAGATCGACGCGGCGCCGGAAGAGAAGGCGCGCGGCATCACGATCAACACGGCGCACGTCGAGTACGAGACGGCGAACCGCCACTACGCACACGTCGACTGCCCGGGGCACGCCGACTACGTGAAGAACATGATCACSGGTGCGGCGCAGATGGACGGCGCGATCCTGGTGGTGTCGGCCGCTGACGGCCCGATGCCGCAGACGCGCGAGCACATCCTGCTGGCCCGCCAGGTGGGCGTGCCGTACATCATCGTGTTCATGAACAAGTGCGACATGGTCGATGACGCCGAGCTGCTGGAGCTCGTCGAGATGGAGGTTCGCGAACTGCTGGACAAGTACGACTTCCCGGGCGACAAGACGCCGATCATCCACGGCAGCGCGAAGCTGGCGATGGAAGGCGACAAGGGCGAGCTGGGCGAAGGCGCGATCTTCAAGCTGGCCGATGCGCTGGACAGCTACATCCCGACGCCGGAGCGYGCGATCGACGGCGCGTTCCTGATGCCGGTGGAAGACGTGTTCTCGATCTCGGGTCGCGGCACGGTGGTGACGGGCCGGATCGAGCGCGGCGTGGTGAAGGTCGGCGAAGAAATCGAGATCGTGGGCATTGCCGCGACGCAGAAGACGACCTGCACGGGCGTGGAGATGTTCCGCAAGCTGCTGGACCARGGCCAGGCGGGCGACAACGTCGGCATCCTGCTGCGCGGCACGAAGCGTGAAGACGTGCAGCGCGGCCAGGTGCTGTGCAAGCCGGGCAGCATCAAGCCGCACACGCACTTCACGGCTGAGGTGTACGTGCTGAGCAAGGAAGAAGGCGGCCGCCACACGCCGTTCTTCAACAACTACCGGCCGCAGTTCTACTTCCGCACGACGGACGTGACGGGCGCGGTGGAGCTGCCGAAGGACAAGGAAATGGTGATGCCTGGCGACAACGTGAGCATCACGGTGAAGCTGATCGCCCCGATCGCGATGGAAGAAGGCCTGCGCTTCGCCATCCGTGAAGGCGGCCGCACCGTCGGCGCCGGCGTCGTCG
>NZ_JBFUFQ010000295.1:0-6269 GCF_056403355.1 Rhizobacter sp. P2_H3
ACATCACGCAGTCGGTGCGCCCGTCGCCGTTGAAGTCGAGGGGTCGGTCGCAGTCCTGGCCGGCCCCGGAGATCGGCTCGAAGTTGAAATCCCCCAACGAGCGCCACGCCCGAATGGGCGGGTACAGGTTCGCGCCGGTGCCCAGCATGCCGGCCGCGGAGAGATCCAGATTGCCGTCGTTGTCGATGTCGACCAGATGCGACGGCTGCCCCAGCGCATACGGCCCCTCCGGTCTCGAGTACAGGTTCTTGTAGGTCGCGTTGGTCGGCTGCTCGACAAAGCCGCCCTGGCCGTCGCCCTTGTAGACATGGGTGCAGACCACCGTCGCGCAGGGCTCGGGGGGCGGATCGAGCTGGACCCCCTGGCTCGGCACGGACGCGGTGACGAGGTCGATGAAGCCGTCGCCGTCGATGTCCAGCAGGTAGAAGGTGTTGCCTGGGGTCCAGCCGAAGCCGTCCTGGATCTCGCCATGGCTGACGAGGTAGCGGTCCTGGCTGGCATGCTCCAGCAGCGTCACGCCGTTGATCGGCCTGCGCTCGAACGTGCCGTCGCCCTTGTTCAGGTACAGCTCGGTGGCGTACGCCGGGCAGGCGGTGGTGATGTTGACCGTGTTGGTCTCATGAGAGTCGCGGTAGCGCAGCAGGTCGGGCAGCCCGTCGCCGTTGAAGTCGGCCACACGCGTGTTGAAGCAACCGTTGCTGTGGAACAGCGTGTTGTCCGTGCCGGTCAGGTTGAAGCCCGTCACGCGCCGGAAGCTGCCGTCGCCGTTGCTGAGGTACAGCCGATTCTCGGCCGGGTTGTCCGACCAGCGGATGATGTCGGTCTTGCCGTCGCCGTCGAAATCGGCGGTGATCACGCCGTAGTTCGAGAAGCGCGCCAGGTTGATGCCGGCCACCGTGCTCTGCATCGTCAGCGTGGCAAGTTCGCCGGACGAGAAGGTAGCACTGCGCTGGTAGGCCTCACTGGCATCGGCTGCGTAGTCGAACTTCACCGGCGGCAGGCATGGCGACTCGGCCGCACCAGCGCATTCGGTGATCGTGCGCAGCCGGCTGCGGCTGGTGACCGGGCCGCTGTCGTAGGCGAGTCGCAGCGTGTTCACCTTGAACGGCGTGCCGTCTGCGTTCACGAAGCTCTGCACCTGGGTGAGGCGCTGCAGGTTCAATAGCTTGCTGCCCGCCACGTAGGCCTCGCGCCGTGCGTGCGGCTTGCCGGTGGGGGCGAGCGCGGGCAGGTCCTCGTAGCTGAACACCACCTTGTTGCCCGGCGCCTGCGTCGGCGTGCCGGTGTAGCGGATCTCGCGCAGGCTCCAGTCGTGCCCCGCGATCGGCGTGCCGGCCACCGTACCGCTGCCCCAGGCCAGTCCGTCGCGCTGCTGGTACTGGTAGTCGATGTAGTTGCCGCGCAGGTCGCTGACACGGCTGACGAGCCAGGTCGTGATGGCGCCGGTGCCTTGCGCCGTCACGGCCGCATCGGCCGTGGAATTGCTGTTGTTGCCGTACTCGTAGACCCGACCGTCCTTGGTCCACACCTTGAAGTACGACGGCGAACCCCCGCCTGATCCATATGCCCGGATGCGTGCGAACGAATCGCGCTCGGTGCGGAACTCGCGCAGCAGGCCGCTGCCTCCTGCGCTGTCATTGGTCTGCGGGAAGTTCGCTGCCACCCCCGTCGCACCCGTCTGGATCAGCCGCTGGCCATCCAGGCACAGCTTGTCGGCCGCGGTGTTATCAACGCCGCGGATGCGGCCGTCGGTCGCGAGGTTCGCGCCGCAGCGCGCAATCGACGAGACGCCTGTCAGCGACCAGCCGTGGCCCACCGGCCCGCTGCCGTCCCCGCCATACGACAAGCCGAGCGCCGGCACCATGCCGGCAATGCCGGGCGGCACAGCGATCGGATGTTGATACCCCGGCTGGCCATCCGGGCCCACCGCGAGTTGAGCCCACGCTGCAAGCGAAAGCGTCGACAGCACCAGCGCACCGACGCACGACACCACCAGGCCGCGGACACGCCGCGACGAACAGATCAGTTCCAAGAGAGTCCTCCAGCGCACGGTCGTCGACCATGCATCCAATGACAACGAGGGAGAGGTGTTGTTGCCTTCGGCCCAGTGGGGCGCTGGCAACCCGCGCGGCAGTGGTCTGCCGCTGCGGTGCGCGCAGTCTAGCGAGGCGCGCGCTTTTCTTTCGTCACGTCACGCCGGATTTCATCAAGCTTGAGGAGGTCCATTCATACCGACCGCCCACCGAGCAACAAAAAAGGGCCCCGCAGGGCCCTTCGAAAGGAGTCGTCGTCAGTCGCGAATCAGAACCAGATTTCCGCCTGGGCACCATAGGACGTGCCCTTGGTGTCGCCGTTGGCGCGGTTGGTGACGCCGGCGCCGCCGTTCTCGGCCGCGTTGGCCGCCGMGTTCCACTTGGCCGTCGTCACGTACAGGCGCAGTTCCGGACGGTTCCAGAAGCCCGGGCCCGTCGACAGCGTCGGCGCGAACGTGAACTTCGCCAGCTTCTGCGTGTCGCTGCCGTCCGGCTTCTTCTGCACGTACGCGGCTTCGCTCACCAGCTTGAAGTTCTTCGTCAGCGCGTACGAGCCGCGGCCGCCCACYGACACCGAGTTCACCTTSGTGGTCTGGCCCGCGAAGTTCTCGACCTTGTCCTGCTGGAACATGATCTGGCCCTGGCCGCCGAACGCGCCCACCTGCCAGCCCGGGCTCTCCACGATGCGGAAGCTCTTGGTCGCAGACGTCGCGTTCAGCGTGCCGAAGCCGCCGTCCACGCCCGCCGAGCCYTGYGCGAACTGCACCCACAGGATGTTGGTGCCGCCCAGCCCGAACGCGTTGTCCTGGTTGTGCTGCACGCTCAGGCCGAAGCCGTTCTTGCCGCCSGTGAAGTCACCCTTCACGTAGGTGCCCACCACGCGCAGCTTGCCGCCCGGGTTCACCACCAGCTCCGACAGGTCCGCGTTCAGGCGCGAGGCCGGACGCTGGTCCGTGCCCGTCGCCGCAGGCGTCCCCTGGATCACGCCACCGCTGTCGTTGCGGAAGAACGCCAGGCCCAGCTTGCCACCGCCCACGGCGATGCTGTCCGCACCCGCGCCCACGCCCGACAGGTTGATGAAGAACGTGTCGGTGATGTGCACGTCCGCACGGCCGTAGAAGCGCTTGCCGATCCAGAAGTTCACGTCCGGGGCAATGTCGTAGCCCTTGCCTTCGACGTACATCTGGTTGATGCCCACCGACGCCGCGCCGGTGTCGCTCGAGTCGCCGTTGTAAAAGTTCGTCATCAGCGCGGCCTTGTATTCCACGCCGTCCGACTTGAAGCCCTGGCTCAGCAGGAACTCACCGTAGAAGTCGCACTCGTTGCCGAGCCGGTACTTCATGCCCGCGCCGCTCAGGCCGTAGCACGCACGCGCATCGTCCTTCTTCGCCGCGCCCGGGCCGGTGCGGAAGTAGCCGCCCCAATCGACGGCTTGTGCAGAGGTGGCGCCCAACAGACCCATCGCGGCGGCAATGGTCGCGAGCTTGAACTGACTCTTCATCTACTGACTCCTCAGAGGTTTTGCTTTGAAATGTGCCGAGCGCTCGGTCTGGGGGGACCCATTGCTGCAGCGGTTGGGGGAAACAGAGTGGGCGGCGAGCGGTTCGCAGTTCGCCCTGAATGGCTGGAAACTTGCGTTGTCTTCCTTGTGTCCAGCGAGTAGCACGGCTACATCACTGGCTGTAATGTTTTGTCAAGGTTGACTCTAGTAATCCGACTACAGCCGGTAAACGCGGGTTTTCCCGTCGTTTCTCACAATAACCACACCCATCAGGGAAGTCCCGAATGTCAGGCCGTCGATACTTTGCGGCCGGCTTGGCTATCATGAAAAGTAGTTTGGCTACAAAGACGAGCGCACGGTTCGGGTGCATTGCACGCCGGGCCGCATGGCATCGAGGGGGTGCCGCAGGCGCCAGGGAGGCCGCGTGCGGATGGTCGCGCTGCGGCGGGGATCGTCGCCACAGGGTTTGCCTGCGGTGACTCGAACGAGAGAGCGTTGACATGCAGGCAGATTCATTTCCGCGGTGGGTGGGCGATGTCGGTGGGACGAACGCGCGCTTTGCGCTGCAACTGGCGCCCGGCGCCGAGCTGACGTCCATCGACACGCTGCCGGCGGCCGATCACCCGACGCTGCAGGACGCGATGGCGCATTACCTGCAGGCGCATTCGCCAACGGTGCGGCCGCGCTGGTGCGCGATCGGCATCGCCAACCCGATCGTCGGCGACCACGTGCAGATGACCAACCACCACTGGTCGTTCTCGATCGAGGCGGTGCGCCAGAAGCTGGGGCTCGAGCGCTTGCTGCTGATCAACGACTTCACCGCGCTCGCGCTGTCGCTGCCGTCGCTGAAGCCTGCCGAGTTGCGGCAGGTGGGCGGTGGGGCGGTGGTGGAGGGGGCGCCGGTCGGTCTGATCGGCGCCGGCACCGGGCTCGGTGTGTCAGGCTTGCTGCGGGTGCCCGGCAGCGACCGGGTGGTGCCGCTGAACGGCGAGGGCGGCCATGTGTCGCTGGGCGGTGCGACGCCGCGCGAGGACGCGGTGATCGCGGCGTTGCGCCAGCGCTACGGTCATGCCTCGGCCGAGCGGGCGTTGTCGGGGCCGGGGCTGGTGAGCCTCTATGAAGCGCTGTGCCAGGTCGACCGCGCGAACGCGCAGCCGCTGAGCGCGGCCGAGGTCAGCGAGCGTGCGGTGGCCGCGAGCGACGCGCACTGCGTCGAGGCGCTGGACATGTTCTTCGCGCTGCTGGGCAGCGTGGCCGGCAACCTGGCGCTGTCGCTGGGCACGCGCGGCGGGATGTACATCGGCGGCGGCATCGTGCCGCGCCTGGGCGACCGGATCGACCGGTCGACCTTCCGCGAGCGCTTCGTCGCGAAGGGGCGTTTCCGCGACTACCTGCAGGCGATGCCGACCTTCGTCGTGCAGGCCAGCACCTCGCCGGCCCTGCTGGGGGCCTTGCGGGCGCTGGACGATCTGTGATCAGACTTCCGCCGCGATGCCGCCCATCGCGTGGCTGAAGCCGGCGTCGACATAGGTGATTTCCGACGTGACGCCGGCTGCCAGGTCGGACAGCAGGAAGGCCGCGACGTTGCCGACGTCGTCGATCGTCACGTTGCGGCGCAGCGGCGCGTTCTGCTCGACCACCTCGAGGATCTTGCCGAAGCCCTTGATGCCTGACGCCGCCAGCGTCTTGATCGGGCCGGCCGAGATGCCGTTGACCCGCACGCCCTTCGGGCCGAGGCCGGCCGCCAGGTAGCGCACCGAGGCCTCGAGCGAGGCCTTGGCCAGGCCCATCGTGTTGTAGTTGGGAACGCTGCGGACCGCCCCCAGATAGCTCAGCGTGAGCAGGGCGGCCTTCGGCGACAGGCGCGAGGCGGCTGCCTTGGCCATCGCCGGGAAGCTGTAGCTGGAGATGTCGTGGGCGATGCGGAAGGCCTCGCGCGACAGGCCGTCGAGGAATTCGCCGGCAATCGCCTCGCGCGGGGCGAAACCGATCGAATGGACGAAACCGTCGAATTGCGGCCAGGTTTCGCCGAGCTGGTTGAACATCGCGTCGATCTGCTCGTCGCTCGCGACATCGCAATCGAACAACAGCGTGGAGTCGAATTCGGCGGCGAACTCGGCCACGCGGTCCCGGAAGCGTTCGCCGACGTAGCTGAAAGCCAGTTCGGCACCCTCGCGCCGGCAGGCGCGTGCAATGCCGTAGGCGATCGAGCGGTTGGACAGAACGCCGGTGATCAGGAAGCGCTTGCCGGCCAGGAATCCCATGGAGTCTCCAGTCTGGTATTCGTCAAAAGGGGGTGCTCATTCTGGCACGCACTCGCGCTTGACTCTCACAACCCTTGCCGGGTAGTCCGCCACCGGGATACAATGCGTCTTTCGCAAGAAAACTGCATGGGCGGATTCTTCCAGCCCATTTTTTTTGCTTCTTCACATTTTCATAACCTCTGAAGACACTCGCTGGATGAATTGGCAAGCCGTTGTTGAACGCACCGTGACCGGGTTGGGTTACGACCTCGTGAGTTGCGAGCGCAGCCCCAAGGGTTTGCTGCGTGTCTTCATCGACCGCCTGCAGAATGATCCGAACGGCGAATTCATCGTCGTCGAGGATTGCGAGAAGGTGACCCGCCAGCTGCAGCACGTGCTGGAGGTCGAGGGTTGCGCCTATGAGCGCCTGGAAGTGTCGTCGCCGGGACTGGACCGGCCGCTGAACAAGCCCGCTGACTATCAGCGCTTCGC
>NZ_JBFUFQ010000296.1:0-6237 GCF_056403355.1 Rhizobacter sp. P2_H3
GCCCGGACGGAACTTGACTTCCTTGATCTCGATGACCTTTTGTTTGGACTTCGCTTCCGCTGCCCGTTTCTGCTCTTGGTATTTGAACTTGCCGTAGTCCATCAAGCGGCAGACCGGCGGATCGGCCTGCGCAGCGATTTCGACCAGATCGACGTCCAGTTCACCCGCCATGCGCAGGGCTTCCTGGATGTTCACGATCCCGAGCGGTTCGTTCTCTACACCGTTGAGCCGCACCTCTGGCGCCATGATTTCGCGATTGAGGCGGTGCTTGCGCTCCACATTGGGAGTGCGACGGTCAGCAAAAGTAGCGATGGTTCTTACCTTTCACCGGACCCCGAGGCAGCGGAGCCCAAACTTTGGATGTCGATGAACGCCTGCGGGCAGGAGTTGCCTTACTTCAGGCCCGGTTGGCGATGTCGCTGGCGAGCTTCTTCGAGAAGTCGTCCAAGGGCATCACGCCGAGATCCTGGTTGCCGCGGGCACGCACCGCAACAGCCCCGATTGCCTTCTCCTTCTCGCCGACGACAAGGATGAACGGGACCTTTTGCAAGGAATGCTCGCGGATTTTATACGTGATCTTTTCATTTCGCAAATCACTCTCCGCCCTAACTCCTTGTTTTTGAAGTGTTTTCGCCACTTCCCGGGCGTAGTCGGCATGCGCCTCGGTGATGCTGGCCACCACGACCTGCACCGGCGCGAGCCACGCCGGCAGGGCGCCGGCATGGTGTTCGATCAGCATGCCGATGAAACGCTCGAAGCTGCCGATGATGGCGCGGTGCAGCATCACCGGGTGGGCACGGCCGCTGGTGTCGGTCACGTACTCGCCGTTCAGGCGCTCGGCGGTGTTGTAGTCGACCTGCATCGTGCCACACTGCCATTGCCGGCCCAGCGCATCCTTCAGCGTGTACTCGATCTTCGGGCCGTAGAAGGCGCCGTCGCCCGGGGCGATGATGAACTCGCAGCCGGAGCGGCGCAGGCTCTCCATCACCGCGAACTCGGCCTTGTCCCAGAAGGCGTCGGAGCCGACGCGGTGCTCCGGCCGCGTCGCGACCTTGTAGATGATGTCGGTGAAGCCGAAATCCTTGTAGACCTTCTGCAGCAGCTCGGTATAGGCCACGCACTCGTCGAGGATCTGGTCCTCGGTGCAGAAGATGTGGCCATCGTCCTGCGTGAAGCCGCGCACCCGCATGATGCCGTGCAGCGCGCCCGACGGCTCGTTGCGGTGGCACTGGCCGAACTCGCCGTAGCGGATCGGCAGGTCCTTGTAGCTGCGCATCTGCGAGTTGAAGATCAGCACGTGGCCGGGGCAGTTCATCGGCTTCAGCGCGTAGTCGCGCTTTTCCGACTCGGTCACGAACATGTTGTCGCGGTAGTTGCCCCAGTGGCCGGTCTTCTCCCACAGCCCCTGGTCGAGGATCTGCGGGCCCTTCACCTCCTGGTAGCCGTTGTCGCGGTAGACGGCGCGCATGTACTGCTCGACCTGCTGCCACACGGCCCAGCCCCTGGCGTGCCAGAACACCAGCCCGGGCGCGTGCTCGTCGAGGTGGAACAGGTCGAGTTCGCGGCCGATCTTGCGATGGTCGCGCTTCTCGGCCTCCTCGAGCATGTGCAGGTACTGCTGCAGCTCGTCCTTGGTGGCCCAGGCCGTGCCGTAGATGCGCTGCAGCATCTCGTTGCGGTGATCGCCGCGCCAGTAGGCGCCGGCCACCTTCATCAGCTTGAAGTGCTTCAGCCGGCCGGTGCTCGGCACGTGCGGGCCGCGGCACAGGTCTTCGAACTTGCCTTCGCGGTACAGCGAGACGTCTTCGTTGGCCGGGATGCTGGCGATGATCTCGGCCTTGTAGTGCTCGCCCAGGCTCTTGAAGTACGCCACCGCCTCGTCGCGCGGCAGTACGCGGCGCTCGACGCGCTCGTCCTTCTTCGCGAGCTCGCCCATCTTGGCCTCGATAGCCGCCAGGTCGTCGGGCGTGAACGGGCGCTTGTACGAGAAGTCGTAGAAGAAGCCGTTCTCGATCACCGGGCCGATCGTGACCTGCGCCTCGGGGAACAGCTCCTTGACCGCATAGGCCAGCAGGTGGGCCGTCGAGTGGCGGATGACGTCCAGCCCGGCGGGGTCCTTGTCGGTGACGATCGCGAGCGCCGTGTCGGCCTCGATGCGGTAGCTGGTGTCGACGACGCGTGCCGCATCGCCCTGCCCGACGCGCCCGGCGAGCGCCGCCTTCGCGAGACCGGTGCCGATGGAGGCCGCCACCTCGGCCACCGTGACCGGGCCGGGAAATTCGCGTCGGGAACCGTCGGGCAACTGGACTGAAATCATGGGGGAGAGCTCCTGAAAACAAAAAAGCGCGGGGGTGAGCCGCGCTTCGAGAGAGATGACGAGTAAAGACGTGACGAGCCGCGGCCGACTAAACCTTCGTGAAAACCGGCGTAGTTCGCGGTGTCATAACCATGGTGCCTTCCTCGTTCCTTGCTTGCTCTGCTCGTGGGAGCCGGGATTGTAGATCAGCCGGGAAAGATGCGGGGGCCTTCGACGCGCACCGCGTCGCCCACGCGCAGGCCGTTCGGCTGCGTGACGACGAACTGCCGCCACACGCCGCTGTCCAGCCGCACCGTGATGCGGAACGTGTCGTAGGCCGGCGTCTGGTTGCGCTCGATCTCGTTGCCGACGATCGCCCCGCCCACCGCCCCGGCGACGACGCCCGCGCCGCGCCCGCCCATCACCGCGCCGATCACCGCGGCACCGACGATGCCGCCCAGCACGGCACCGCCGCCGGTCGGGCGTTCGTACTGGCGCAGCACCTCGATGTTGGTGACCTGGCCGCGGCCATTGTCGTAGTACGAGTAGCGCGGCGCCGGTGGTGCCTGCGGCACGACGACGACCGCACCCGGCGGAGGCCCCGGCGGCGGGCCATAGGGCCGCTCGTGGTACGGCCGGGGGTAGACGATGCAGCCGGACAAGGTGCTGCCCACCAGGGCCAGCAGCGCGAGCCGCGTCAGCGCAAGCTTCGGGTTCATCGACATCTCCGGGCGCCGGATGCGGCGCCGCCCCGGAGCAACGCCGCAGCCCGGCGGCGGGTTGGCCGCCCGCGTGTAAAGAACGATGTCAGGCCTTGTCGTCCGGCCCCGCCAGCCAGCGGTACAGCACGCCGCCGATCACCGCGCCGCCGATCGGGGCGACCCAGAACAGCCACAGCTGCGCCAGCGCCCAGTCGCCGACGAGCAGCGCCGGCCCGGTGCTGCGCGCCGGGTTCACCGAGGTGTTGGTCACCGGAATGCTGATCAGGTGGATCAGCGTGAGCGCCAGCCCGATCGCGATCGGCGCGAAGCCGGCCGGCGCGCGCTTGTCGGTCGCGCCCATGATGATCACGAGGAACATGCCGGTCATCACGACCTCGCAGACGAACGCTGCCATCACCGAATAGCCGCCCGGCGAATGCTCGCCGAAGCCGTTCGAGGCCAGCCCGCCGGCCAGGCTGAAGCCCGCCTTGCCGCTCGCGATCAGGTACAGCACGGCTGCGCCCAGCAGGCCGCCGATCACCTGCGCCGCGATGTAGGCCGGCAGCTCCGACGCCTTGAAGCGCCCGCCGGCCACCAGGCCGATCGACACCGCCGGGTTCAGGTGGCAGCCGGAGATGTGGCCGATCGTGAAGGCCATCGTCAGCACCGTCAGCCCGAACGCGAGCGAGACCCCCAGCAGGCCGATGCCGACGTTCGGGAAGGCGGCGGCCAGCACCGCGCTTCCGCAGCCGCCGAGCACCAGCCAGAAGGTTCCGATCAATTCGGCCGCAGCCCGCTTCGTCAGGTTCATCGCCCCTCTCCTGTCAGTTCATGAGGAGCGCATTTGCGCATTCCCATCCGGCAGCGTCAAGACGTCATCGCGGTCGCGCGTTTCTCGAACTCCTGGCGCAGCTGGCGCCGCACCTGGGCCGCCTTGCTGCGGCGGATCTCGTCCGGCGACACCGGCACCAGCGGCGGCACCGTGGCCGGCCGGCGTTCGTCGTCCATCGCGACCATCGTGAAGAAGCAGCTGTTGGCGTGCCGCACCAGCTGCGTCTGGATGTTCTCGGTGATGACCTTGATGCCGATCTCCATCGAGGTGTTGCCGGTGTGGTTGACCGACGCAAGGAAGGTCACCAGCTCGCCGACGTGGATCGGCTGGCGGAAGGTCACCTGGTCGACCGACAGCGTCACCACGTAGCGCCCCGCATAGCGGCTCGCGCAGGCGTAGGCCACCTGGTCGAGCAGCTTCAGGATGCTGCCGCCGTGCACGTTGCCGGTGAAATTGGCCATGTCGGGCGTCATCAGCACGGTCATGGTCAGTTGATGGGAAGGCAGGTTCATCAGCCGCGAGCTCCGTATTCCGAAAAGATGCCGAGTTCCACATGGCGGCCCGCCTCGTGCAGGCCGGCCGCGCGCAAGGTGGCCACCACCTCGGCCGGCGCCACGCAGGCGGCGATGGTGTCCCAGTAGTAGCGCCACAGTCGGGGCGTGCCCTCGGCCTTCGAGACGACGCGCGCCAGCAGCGGCAGCGCGCCGCGCATGTAGAGCTTGAGCAGTGCGGTGGTGAAGCGCCCGGCCGGTTTCGTGATCTCGAGGATCAGCAGCCGCCCGCCCGGCTTCAGCACGCGGCGGAATTCGGCGCAGGCGAGCGAGAAATCCTCGATGTGGCGCAGCGCATAGCCCATCACCAGGAAGTCGACGCTCGCGTCCGGCACCGGCAGCGCCTCGGCCCGGCCCTCCAGGCAGCGCACCTCGGGCGGCAGGTGCGCCTGCGCCATCATCCCCGGGCTCGGGTCGACGCCGACCAGCCGCTGCGGCTCGTTCGTCACGTGCAGGATCTCGTGCGAGACCAGCCCGGTGCCCATGCCGAGGTCGAGCACCTGCATGCCGGGCGCGAGGCCCGCGCGCAGCAGCGCCTGGCGGCGGTACCACGAGCCGGTGCCCAGGCCGAGGATGCGTTCGAGCCGGTTGTAGTCGCCGGCGGTGTCGTCGAAGGCGGTGCGGATGAAGCGCTCGCGGGCCTGCACGTCGCCGTCGGGGTAGTAGTCGGTCAGCGCGCCGTGCGGCAGGTGCACCACGGCAGGGCCGGGCCCGGGCGGCTCAGGCGAAAGGCGTGCGGGCGGAGCGCGATCGGGCATGGGCGGCAGACGAGGGGCCAGGGTCGGGTGGATGGTACGGCCTGTGACGGAAGCCGCAAGCCGGCTCCGCTAAAATCGCGCACTTTGATCGTGCGGACCCCACTGCACGAGTATCCCGAGACCGCATGAGTTCAGCTGACACCTCTCTGTTGCCGGAAGTCGGCACGCTCCTGGTCGAATCCCTCAACCTGGAGATCGCCCCGGACGCCATCGACCCCGATGCGCCGCTGTATGGCGAAGGCCTCGGTCTCGATTCGATCGACATCCTCGAGCTGGCGCTCGTCGTGTCCAAGCGCTACGGCTTCCAGCTGCGCTCGGGCGACGAGGACAACCTGCGCATCTTCTCGTCGCTGCGCAGCCTGGCCGGCCACATCGCGGTCCACCGTACGCAGTGACGCCATGAACGCGCGCGCCCGCTGGGGTCTGGCCGCCGTCGGCCTCGGGGCGTATGCGCTGCTCGCGCACCATCTCGTGAGCCGCGACGCCGGCTCCGTTCTCGCACTGCTCACATTGCTCGGCCCGATGGTCGGCGCCGCGCTGTGGGGCCTGTGGCATGCGGGCCAGCGGCTCGTCGCGTTCGGGCTGGCGGGGGTCGCCGTCGCGGTGCTGCTGAACGGCTCGCGGCTGCCGGTCTCCTGGCTCTATCTGGCACAGCATGCCGGCATCCACCTCGGGCTCGCGTGGTGGTTCGGCCGCACGCTGCGCGACGGGCGCGAGCCCTTCATCACGCAACTGGCGCGCCGCCTGCACAACCCGATGCAGCCGACGATGGTGGTCTACACGCGGCACGTCACGCGGGCCTGGACGATCTACTTCGTCGCGATCGCCGGCACCTCGTTCCTGCTGTTCGCCTTCGCCCCGCTCGCGGCCTGGTCGCTGTTCGCCAACGTGCTGACGCCGATCTCGCTGGTCGCGATGTTCGTCGTCGAGTACCTGCTGCGATACCGCTTGCACCCCGAATTCGACCGCGTCGCCTTCCTCGACGCGGTGCGCGCCTACCGCGCGAGCGCCGCCGCCGACACCCCGCAATGAGCGAGCACACCCCGCTGCCGCTGCTCGACGGCGCGCCGCTCGACGCGCCGCTCGCCTGGCGTGCCGG
>NZ_JBFUFQ010000297.1:0-6234 GCF_056403355.1 Rhizobacter sp. P2_H3
GACTGAGATGGACGTCGACTGGAAGCTGCTGGTCCGCGTGCGCGAGCAGCACCGCAGCCGCGCGCAGCAGCGCGTGGCGCGCGAGCGCGAGGTGGCCGCGGCGGCCGTCGCACAGGCCCGGGCCCTGCGCGAGGCCTGGTTGCACGAGGTCGAGGCGCGGAGTGCCGTCTGGGCATCGGTCGCCGGCCGGCCCGAAGTGCTCGACATTGCATTGATGCGCCAGGCGAGCGCCTGGAGCCGTACGCTCGACGGCCGCGTGCGCGACAGCGCGCAGCACGCCCAGCAGGCGCGCGATGCAGCGCTGCAGAAGCAGCAGGATCTGGAGGCCTGCCGCCGGCAGCTGCGCAGCGCCGCCGGCGACCTGCAGAAGGCCGAGCAGATGCACGAGCGCGTGCGGCGCGAAGCGCGGCGCCAGGCGCAGTCGCGCGCCGACGAGCAGCTGGAAGAGAACGCAGCGCAGGCCTGGGCGGCGCGGCGCCCGCCGCGTTGAACGTCACACGGAAGGAGACCGCACGATGCCGATGGCCGAACTCGCCGCGCTGGAGCAGACCGTCACATCGGCCGCGCTGACGCTGCCGCGGCTTGCCGCGGTGTTCGCGGTGATGCCCTTCCTGTCGGGCCAGCTGCTGAGCGGCTTCGTGCGCGCCGGGCTGCTGGGCATGCTGGCGCTCTTCATGTCGCCGATCGCCGGCGAGATGCCCGAGCTGTCGCTCGGCCTGTGGTTGCTGATCGCCTGCAAGGAGGCGCTGATCGGCCTGCTGCTCGGGCTGGGCTTCGGCATTTTCATCTGGGCCATCCAGAGCGTGGGCGACCTGATCGACTTCCAGACCGGCTCGGCCAACGCGTCCTTCTTCGACCCGGTGGCTGGCCACGACAACGGGCCCACCGGCGAGTTCCTCGGCTGGCTGGTGATCACGCTGTTCGTCGCGGCCGGCGGGCTGCTGGCGCTGGTCGGCGTGATCGTCGACTCGTACCGGCTGTGGCCGGTGGCGTCGTTCTTCCCGAACGTCGGCAAGGTGCTGGAGGAGTTCGCGATCCGCCAGGGCGACACGCTGTACCTGTGGATCGTCAAGCTCGCGTCGCCGGTGCTGCTGGTGCTGGTGCTGGTCGAGCTGGGCATGGGGCTGATCTCGCGCGTGGCGCCGCAGCTCAACGTGTTCGTGTTCTCGCAGCCGCTGAAGAGCCTGCTGGCCACGCTGATGATGCTGCTGTTCCTGTTCTTCGTGTACGAATCGCTGCAGCAGTTCCTGCGCCCGTCCAACGGCGTGCTCGAGTTCCTGCGGCTGGCGTTGTAGCGCGATGGCCGAGAAGACCCGCGACCCGACGCCCAAGCGCCTGCGCGATGCGCGCAAGCGCGGCGAGGTGGTGTTCAGCGCCGACGTGCCGGGCACGCTGTCCTTCATTGCCGTCGCCGCCACGCTGTGGCTGCTCGGTGCCGCGCTGTTCGGGCTGCTGCGCGAGCTGTGGTGGCACGCCACCAGCCCCGAGGTGCTGAGCCGGCCGGACGATCGCGTCGTCGAATTGCTCTCGCACACCGCCGGGGTGCTGCTGTGGGGCGCGCTGCCGGTGATGGTGGTCGCCGCGCTGGCGGCGGCGGTCGGCTGCTTCGCGCAGGTCGGGGCGCTGGCCACCTGGTCGCGCATCAAGCCCGACGTGAACCGGCTGAACCCGGCCGAGGGGCTCAAGCGCATGTTCTCGACGCGCAACCTCGTCAACCTGCTGAAGATGTTGGCCAAGTCGGCGCTGCTCGGCGCGCTGCTGGCCGTCGTGACCGCCAGCTTCCTGAACACCGCGCTGAAGCTCGGCTACGCCCAGCCGCCGGCCGTGCTGGTGGTGGCGGCCAGTGTGCTGCTGACGGTGTCCGGCTGGGCCGCGGTGATCTACGTCGTGATGGCCGGCGTCGACTACGCCCATGCGCACCACGAGTTCATGAAGCAGCAGCGCATGTCGATCGAGGACCTGCGCCAGGAGCACAAGGAATCCGAGGGCGACCCGGTCAATGCGGGCCGCCGGCGCATGGCGCACTTCGAGGCGGTCTACCTCGGGCTGGCCGACCGGGTGCGCGTGGCCTCGGCGCTGATCTGCTCGGGCAGCACCGCGGTCGCGCTGCAGTACCTGGGCGAGCGCGACCTGCCGCGGGTGATCGCGCGCGGCGAGAACGAGGTCGCTGCGCAGATGCGCCGCCTGGCCGGCGAGGCGCTGATCCCGATGGAATTCGATGCCGCACTGGCCGGCCGGCTGTACGACGAGGTGCCCGAGGGGCAGGCCATCCCGCGCTCGCTGTACGAGCCGGTGGCGCGGCTGCTGCGCTGGGCCGAAGGCCGCGAGTAAACGAACAGACATGAACCCACAGACTCAGACGCGAGGAACCCACCATGTCCTTCCTTGATTCGATCGGGCGCGTGTTCCAGGCCCTGCCGCCGCCTCCTCCTCCTCCGCCCCCGCCGCCGCCGCCCCCCCCGCCGCCCCCGCCGGCTCAGCCGCCGTGGTACTCGGCGCAGAGCGCCGCCGCCATCGAGGCGCGGCGCGTGGCGCTGCAGTCGGCGGTGACGCGCACCAGCGGGCTCGAGCAGCAGCTGAAGGACCAGGTCGAGCAGCGCAACGAGACGCTGGCCAACGGCGGCAAGCCGGCTGCCGCGAAGGAAAAGGCGCTGGACGACACCTACGGCCAGTACATGGCCGCGGCGCAGCAGGAGATGCGCGTGGCAGCCGACAAGGCGAGCCAGGACGGCGCCGACCCGCAGGCCTCGCTCGATGCGCAGGAGACGCTGATCCTCGAACGCGCGAAGAAGAGCGGCGCGTTCGACATGAAGGGCGTCACGCCGCAGATCGACGGCCTGCGCGACGAGGTGAAGGCCGAGGATCCCGAGGTGCGCACGCTGCACGTGAAGCAGTTCGATGCGGGCGAGACCGACCGCAAGGCCATCGATGCGCAGCAGAAGACCGTCGACGACCTGCAGGCCAAGGCCGACACCGCGACCCACGCGGCCGAAGGCTACCGCAACCCGAGCGCCGCCGACCGGCACGACCCCGACTACTTCCGCGCCAAGGCGGCCGCGGAGAACGAGGCCCGCACCGCGCAGCTGGCCGCCGACGGCGCGAAGGCGACGCTGCAGCGCATGGGGCTCGATGCCAGCAAGACGCAGACCGACCTCAACCTGAAGGTCGCCGATATCGGCGTGCGCAAGGCACAGGACGCGTACGCGAGTGCGCAGCACAGCGGCTCGTCATCCGTCGTCGATGCGGCCTACCAGAAGCTGCAGGACGCGATCGACGTGCGCGACGTGCAGCGCCAGGTGCACGAGGTGGCCGACGCCCGCCTCGCGAAGTTCGACGCCGATGCCGCGCTCGGCAACGCGAAGGACACCTGGGACCAGGCCTCGCGCAGCCGTGCGGCCGTCAACCCCGAGGACCGCTTCGACCCGAACCGCGAGTTCTGGGCGGTGCCGGGCAGCGACCTGGGCAAGAACGTCCACTTCAAGGACGGGCGCTGGCAGTACCAGGTGAACATCCATTGGGGGCCGGACGAGTGGACCGACCTGCCGAAGGAAACCGCCGCGCTGTGGGATGCCGACAAGACCGCGAAGGCCGCGACCGAACGCGCCACCCAGGCCGAGACCGCCTATGACACCCTCTACCGCGACCGCGTCGGCGACCCGTCGACAGGCGACGCGCGGCTCGATGCGAAGCCGTGGCTGGACAAGGCCGACGCCATAGTCAGCGACCTGTCGAAGGCGAACGGCGCGGTGCACGACGCCGACCTCGCGGTGCAGGCGGCGCGCCGTGACGGCAAGCCGCAGCGCGAGATCGACGCGCTGGAGACCGACCTCGGCGCGAAGCTCGAGACGCAGCGCACGGCGCAGGCCCAGGCCGATGCGCTGCAGTCGGTGCGCGACCTGCGGCAGGCGCGCGTCGAGCTGGCCGCGGCGCAGCGCACCGACACCGGCGCCGGCGCGACCAAGCCGTCGCAGGCCACCGTCGACGCGCAGAAGAAGGTCGACACGCTGACCGGCGACACGCGCAACAAGATCTCGAACGCGAACAAGCTCGCCGGCTCCGAGGCCGACCTGAAGACGCAGGAGGACGAAGCCCGCAAGGGCCTGGCGGGCGCGAAGCAGGCGCTGGCCGACCAGGACGATGAAGTCGACAAGGCGCGCAGCGCCTGGGCCGCCGCGGCGCCGGCCGACAAGGACGCGCAGCAGAGGAAGCTCGACCAGGCGCTGGCCGAGTACGACAAGCGCAGCCTGACCGTCAAGGACTACGAGAGCCGGCTCGGCCTGGTCGACAGCGAGCGCGGCCTGCTCGCGGCGCAGCACGACTACGACACCTTCGGCTTCGTGAAGCCGGTGACGACGCCCGGCAGCCAGGGCAAGAACCATCGCAACACCGCCGCCACGACCACCTACCCGCCCGGCTACGACCGCACCGCCGCGCTGGTGCCGCCCGGCGCGTACGCCGAGACCGCCAACCTCGGCTCGATGGCGAAGGACGACGACGGCTTCAGCACGCTGAGCGACGGCACCAAGGTGAAGCAGCAGGACGGCGTCACCACCTTCAAGCAGAAGGACGGCACCGAGATCCGCGAGGAGCACGGCGAGTTCAAGGTCTACTTCATGCAGGCGGCCGGCCATTCCAGTGCGCTGTCGAAGAAGGGTGTCGACATGCACCCGGTGACCGAGCGGCTGTGGCGTGCGCAGGCCGCCGCGCTGAAGGCGCGCGTCACGCGCGCCGATGTCGAGGGGCAGCTCGCGACGCAGGCGAGCGACCGCCCGCCGGCGGTCAGCGTGCCGGATGCGCTGGCCGGCGCGAAGGGCGCCCAGGGCAGCGCCGTGCCGACGCTGAACCTGGACGACGCGGTCGACACGCGGCTGGTGCAGGTCGCGGCCGCGATCCGCGATGCGCATCATTACGACGCGCCGGACGCCGGCAGCCTGTCGTCGCGCGAGTACACCGCGCTGCAGGCGGTGCAGGCCTTCCAGGATGCGCGGCGCACGCTGCAGCTGGCGCAGGCCGATGCGCGCGACGGCAAGCCGGCCGGCGACCTGCATGCGCTGCAGGTGAAGGTCGACGATGCGCGCACGCATGCGGTCGACGCGCGCTCCGACTGGCTGGAGCTGTACCACCAGCAGACCACCGGCTCGAAGAAGACGGTGGTCGACAGCGCCCGCACGGCGCATGACGGCTGGCTGAAGGATCACCCTTACCTGAAGGGCACCGACGGCGAGAAGCGCAGCGCGACCTGGAAGGCGCTGCAGGCCGCGCAGGACGACTTCGACGTCGCGCAGCGCGCGATGACCGCCAACGCCGCACCGGGCGCCCACGCCGAGCAGGCCGAGCTGCTGCGCTCGCTGAAGCCCGAGGATCGCAGTGATCCGGCAAAGCTGTACGAGAAGTTCAACGAGAACCCGGCCGTGATGGCGCAGGCGCTGATCAACGACCATTACGTGATGTACGGCGGGCGGTCCACCGAGATGCACGGCCGCACGCACATCGGCAACACGGTGGCGGCCTCGTTCGGCTGGCAGCCGTCGGTCACGCTGGACCCGTCGCAGCCGGACCAGAACGCGCAGGCGATGCTGTCGCAGGACCTGTTCGGCAAGCTCGGCGAGGACCAGCGGAAGATGCTCGACGGCGTGGTCGACGAGATCGTCGACGTCGGCGGCGAGAACGCGAAGGTCACCGTGGTGCCGGTGGTCTATGCGACCAAGGAGTCCGGCATCGTCAAGACGGCGCTGTTCAAGGTCGAGCGCCAGGACGGGCCGGGCGTCAAGTACGTCGACGAGCAGGGCTGGAGCTACGACAGCATCGACGACTACCGGGCCAACAACAGCCTGCCGAGCACCGGCTGCACGCTGGTGATGCCGGAGGACGGCGAGTTCAAGGTGCAGGACGACGGCAACATCAAGCTGTTCGTCGGCGATGCGCGCACCGAAACCGGCTTCGAAAAGGCCCGGCGCAAGTACCACATCGACACGATCGCGGCGGTGGCCGGCGTGGTCGCCGGCGTGGTGCTGATCTGCGCGACCGGCGGTGTCGCGGCGGTGGCGCTGGTGGGCGTCGGCGCGACCATGGCCTATGGCGGCGTGACCGCGACCGCCGACCTGGTGAACATGGCCGACCACGGCCAGTCGCTGAACCCGTTCACCAACGAGCGCGCCCGCATGAGCGAGGTGTCGCTGCTCGGCATCGCGCTGGGCGCCGGCGCGATGGGGGCGGGCGTGCGCGTCGCGGCCC
>NZ_JBFUFQ010000298.1:0-6232 GCF_056403355.1 Rhizobacter sp. P2_H3
GCTCGTAGCGCTGCACCCAGCGGTGCGGGCCGCGCCATGCGACGGGTGTGTCGGTGCTGTCACCCCGCGCCTCGTCGACCAGCATGCGGGCGAGCCGGTCCTCGGCCTCGCTCTCCGGCGCCGGCAGCAGCACGTCGACGACGCGGCAGCGCAGCGACGGGATCTCCTGCCCCATCACCCGCGCGAGACCGAGCAGCGTCGCCTTCTCGGGCGCCAGCGGCTCGATGCCGGTGACGTCCTCGAGGCGGTCGGTGACGACGGTCAGCGCGAGCCGCTCGATGCCAGTCGCTTCGACCGCCCGTGCGAAGGCGAGCAGGCTCAGGTAGCCAAGCTCCAGCCGTGGCTTCGCAGCCGCGCCGCGGTGGCCGTCGAGGCTCCACAGGTGCAGGACCTGCGTCAACGGGCCTTCGGCCTGCAGCGCGCCCAAGAGGTCGTCGAAGTCGGTACGCTCGGCCGGCCGCACGGTGTACTGCTGCGCCGCATTTCGTGCAAAGCGGATGCCGGGCTGCGCGAAGCTGACGCGCGCGCCGCGCCGGCGCAGTTCGCGCAGCACGCTGGCGCTGATGCTGTCGACATCGCCGAGCACCAGCACGTGGCCGCCCGGCTCGGCGCCGGCGGCCGGCCGCGGCGCTGCACTGCGCTGCCAGCTCGGCGCGTAGAAGATGTTCCCGTCGGCCTTCGGCGCCGCGGCCGRCGCGCCGGCTTCCACCCAGTAGCGGCGACGCTGGAACGCATAGGTCGGCAGCGGCACGCGGCGCCGCACGGCGCCTTCACGCCACGCCGACCAGTCGATCGGCACCCCCGCAACCCAGGCCGCGGCCACCGTGCCGGCCAGTTGCTGTGCATTGCGCGCATGCTGCTGCGGATGGGCCTGGCTGGCCCACACGCCCGCGGCCGTGGCCGCGCCTGGATGCTGGCGCGCGAGGCTGCTGAGCGTCGCACCGGGGCCGACCTCCAGCAGCGCACGCCCCGGCCCCTCGAACACTGCCCGCAGGCCGTCGGCAAAGCGCACCGCACCGCGCAGGTGGCGGCCCCAGTACGCCGGGTCGACCGCCTCGGCCGCGGTGATCACGCGGCCCGACGCATTCGAGATGAACGGCAGGCGCGGCGCCTCGCGCGGCACCGCGGCGATCGTGCGCTGCAGCTCGGCGACGATCGGCTCGACCATCGCCGAGTGCGACGCGATGCCGACATGCAGCCGGCGCGGCTGCTGCCCGGCCTCGCGCAGGCGCGCCTCGGCGCGCTCGATCGCGTCGATCGGGCCGGCGATCACGCACAGCTGTTCGGCGTTGACCGCAGCGAGGTCGCAACCGTCGCCGAGGTACGGACGCAGCGCGTCTTCCGTCAACGCCACCGCCGTCATCGCACCGGCCGGCAGCCCCTGCATCAGCCGGCCACGCGTTGCGACGATGTTCAGCGCATCCGCCAACTGGAACACCCCCGCCAGGCAGGCCGCGACGTACTCGCCGAGGCTGTGGCCGATCATCAGCGCCGGGGTCACGCCCAGGCTCATCCACCAGCGCGCCATCGCGTACTCGATGACGAACAGCGCCGGCTGCGCCAACTCGATGCGCGCGAGCCGCAGCTCGGCCGCCGCCGCGTCGGCCGGCGCCGGGAACAGCACCTCGCGCAGGTCGAACCCGAACCCGGGCCGCAGCAGCTCGCAGCAGCGATCGACCTCGGCGCGGAACACGCCGCTGCGCCGGTACAGTGCCTCGCCCATGTGCACATGCTGCGCACCGCCGCCTGGGAACAGGAACACCAGCTCGGGCGCGGCGTCGACCGCAGCGTTCACCGCCTCGGGCGCCTGCAGCATCTGCGCGGCCAGCGAGGCGCCGTCGGCCACCACCGCGCTGCGCTGCGCGAAGGCCTGCCTGCCGGATTGCAGCGTGTGCGCCACGTCGGCCAGGGCCTGTTCCGGATGCGCTTGCAGATGGTCCGCGAGCAGCGCACGCGCCTCGCGCAGCGCCGCACCGTCGCGGGCTGACAGCGGCAGCACCTGCCAGTCGCCGTCGTCGGCCCGCGCGGCCACGGCCGGCGCCTCCTCCAGCACCACGTGCACGTTGGTGCCCCCGATGCCGAAGCCGCTGACACCGGCGCGCCGCGGCGTGTCGCCCTGCGGCCACGGCGCGGCCGCGGTGCTGACGTAGAACGGGCTGCTGTCCAGCGCGAGCTGCGGGTTCGCCCGCTCGAAATGCAGGCTCGGCGGCAGCGTGCGGTGCTTCAGCGCCAGCACCGCCTTGATCAGCCCGGCAACGCCGGCCGCTGCGTCGAGGTGGCCGATGTTGGTCTTGACCGAGCCGAGCGCGCAGAAGCCGCGCCGCGCGGTGCCGGCGCGGAAGGCCTGCGTCAGCGCCGCCACCTCGATCGGGTCGCCGAGCACGGTGCCGGTGCCGTGCGCCTCGATGCAGCCGATGCTGTCGGGCGACACATCGGCCACCAGGTGGGCGGCGCGGATCACGTCGGCCTGGCCACGCACGCTCGGCGCGGTGAAGCCGACCTTGTCGGCGCCGTCGTTGTTGGCGGCCGAGCCCTTGATCACCGCATGCACCGTGTCGCCGTCGCGCAGCGCGTCGTCGAGGCGCTTCAGCACGACGAGGCCGGCGCCGCTGCCGATCAGCGTGCCGGCGGCGCGCTCGTCGAAGGCGCGGCAATGGCCATCGGGCGACAGGATCGCGCCGGCCTGGTGGCGGTAGCCGCCGTCCTGCAACAGGTTCAGCCACACGCCCCCCGCCAGCGCCATGTCGCAGTCGCGGGCCAGCAGCGCCTGGCAAGCGGTGTGGATGGCCGTCAGCGAGGTCGAGCAGGCGGTCTGCACCGTGACGGCCGGGCCGCGCAGGTTCAGCTTGTAGGCGACGCGCGTGCACAGCGAGCCGGGCGAGTTGCCGCTCATCAGGCTCAGCAGCTCGGCGATCTGGCCGCTGTCGGCACCGCCCGACGATGGCAGCAGGTGCCGGATCRGGTAGAGGTTCGGCCCGTCGCCGGCATACACGCCGACCGGCACCTCGAGCCGGCCGGTCGCGTAGCCGGCCTGCTCCAGCGCCTGCCACGCGCATTCGAGGAACAGCCGCTGCTGCGGGTCGAGCTGCTCGGCCTCGCGCGGCGCGTAGCCGAAGAAGCCGGCGTCGAACTCGCCGATGCCGTCGAGCCGCACGCCGGCCTTCACGAAGCCCGGGTCGTCGAGCAGGCTCTGCGGCACGCCGCGCGCGCGCAACTCGTCGTCGCTGAAGCGGGTGACCGATTCGACGCCGTCGCGGATGTTGCGCCAGAAAGCGTCGACATCGGCCGCGCCGGGGAAGCGGCCGGCCAGGCCGATGATCGCGATCTCGATGCCGGTCGGTTCAGGGGTGCTCATCAGGTGTTCCTCTCGGTGGTGCGGCGCCGCTGCAGCAGCGCGGCCCGTTGTTGTCTGGCGCGGTCGTCGATGGCGGTGGTGGTGGCAGGCGCGGCCGACCCTTGCTCCAGCCGCTGCGCCAGCGCCGCAAGCGTCGGGTGCCTGAACAGCTCGACCAGCGGCACTTCGGAATCGATGCGCTGCTGCACCTGCTGGTGCACGCGGATCAGCAGCAGGCTCTGCCCGCCGAGGTCGAAGAAGTTGTCGTGCTGGCCGACGCGTTCCACGCCCAGCACCTCGCGCCAGATCGCGGCCAGCGTCTCGGCGATGCGGCCCTGCGGCGCGAGGTGCGCGCGGTCGCTCTCGAACACCGGCTCGGGCAGCGCGCGGCGGTCGACCTTGCCGTTCGGTGTCAGCGGCAACGCCTCCAACGCGACGACCGCGCTCGGCACCATGTGGTCGGGCAGTGCATCGGCGAGCGCCTGGCGCAGCACGGCGGCGTCGATGCGCTGCCCGGCATGCGGGGCCGCGTAGGCCACCAGCCGCAGCCCGGCCGGCCCTGGTTTCGCGACGACGACCGCATCGCGCACCGAGCCGTGCGCCAGCAGCCGCGCCTCGATCTCGCCGAGCTCGATCCGAAAGCCTCTGACCTTCACCTGCTGGTCGATGCGGCCCAGGTAGTCGAGCTGGCCCTCGGCGTTCCATCTCACCAGGTCGCCGGTGCGGTAGAGCCGCCCGCCCTGCGGATCGAACGGGTCGGCGACGAAGCGCTCCGCCGTCAGCGCCGCACGGTTCAGGTAGCCGCGCGCGAGGCTCACGCCGCCCAGGTACAGCTCGCCGGCGACGCCGGGCGGCACGAGGTTCAGGTCGGCGTCGAGCACGCGCGCGCTCGTCTCGGTGATCGGCCGGCCGATCGGCACCTGCGTCGCGCCGTCGGCACGGCAGGTCCAGTGCGTGACGTGGATCGTCGTCTCGGTCGGGCCGTAGAGGTTGTAG
Organism: Rhizobacter sp. P2_H3; assembly: GCF_056403355.1. Lineage (NCBI taxonomy): Bacteria > Pseudomonadati > Pseudomonadota > Betaproteobacteria > Burkholderiales > Sphaerotilaceae > Rhizobacter > Rhizobacter sp. P2_H3. The sequence goes on from NZ_JBFUFQ010000298.1 coordinate 4,331, forward strand.
AGCGTGGCACGCGGCAGCCGCAGCGCGACCTCCTTCTGCGCCTCGGCCGGCAGCGCCTCGCCGCCGACGATCACGCGGCGCAGCGGGGCGTCAGTCCCCATCGCCTGCACCTGCGGCTGCTGCAGGAAGGCCTGCAGCATCGCCGGCACGAAGTTCAGCGTCGTGATGCGGTGCCGCAGGATCAGCGCCGCGAGCCGCGCCGGGTCGCGGTGCTCGCCCGGTTCGGCCAGCACCAGCGGCGTGCCGGTGGTCAGCGGCCAGAACATCTCCCAGGCCGACACGTCGAAGCCGAACGCGGCCTTGTGCAGCACGGTGTCAGCCGCGTCGAGGCGATAGACCTGCTGCATCCACGCCATGCAGCTCGCGAGCGCCCGGTGGCGCACCGCCGCGCCCTTCGGCGTGCCGGTGGAGCCGGAGGTGTAGATCACGTAGGCGAGGTGCTCGGCGTGCACGTCGGCTTGCGGATCGTCATCGCGCTCGGCGGACGTGTCGAGCGTGTCGAGGTCGAGCACGCGCGCGGCCACCGCCGGCAGCCGCTCGCGCACCGCGCCGTGCGTCAGCACCAATGCGACGCCGCTGTCGCCCACCATCCAGGCGAGGCGCTCGGCCGGCAGCTCGGTGTCCAGCGGCACGTAGGCGGCGCCGGCCTTCAGCACCGCGAGGATGCCGACCATCATGCCGACCGAGCGTTCGAGCGCAATGCCGACGCGGGTCTCCGGCCCGATGCCTTGCGCGATCAGGTGGTGCGCCAGGCGGTTGGCGCGGCGGTTCAGCTCGCCGCGGGTCAGCGTCTCGTCGGCAAAGTGCAGCGCGACGGCCGCCGGGTTGTCGCGCACACGTTGCTCGAACGAGCGGTGGACCGGCCGCCAGTCGACGAAGCGCTGCGCCTCGACGCCCCAGGCGGCGAGCCGCGCGTGCTCATCCGCGCCCAGCAGGTCGACATCGCCGAGCGCCTGCGCGGGCCGCTGCGCCAGCGCCTGCAGCAGCGCGAGCAGGTGTGCACCGAAGCGCTCGACCGTGGCCGCATCGAACAGCTCGGCGGCATACACGAACGACAGCTCCAGCGCGGCGCCGGCCCGCTCACGCAGCTCCAGCGCCAGCTCGAACTGCGCCGCGAGCTCGGGCAAGGGCAGCGACTCGACCGCGAGGCCCGGCAACTGCCGCAGCAGCCGCGGGTCTTCGCCGACGTGGTTGAACATCACCTGGAACAGCGGGCTGCGGCCCAGGCTGCGCTCGGGCTGCAAGGCCTCGACCAGCAGATCGAACGGCAACTCCGCATGCGCCTGCGCGCCGAGCGAGGCAGCCCTGGCCTGCGCCACCAGCTGCGCGAGCGTCGTGCGCCCGCCGATGCGGTTGCGCAGCACCAGCGTGTTGACGAACAGCCCGATCAGCGCCTGCGCCTCGGGCCGCGCGCGGTTCGCAACCGTCATGCCGACGCGCACATCGCGCTGCCCGGTGTAGCGGTACAGCAGGCCCTGGAACGCGCCCAGCAGCAGCATCGACAGCGTGGCGCCCTGCCCTTGCGCAACCGCCTGCAGCGCCGCGCGCAAGGAATCGGGCAGCGTGAAGGCATGCCGCTCGGCCGAGTAGCCGGCCTGCGGGCGGCGCGGGTGGTCGGTGGCCAGCGCGAGGATCGGTTCTTCCGCGCCGTCGTGTGCGAGTTCGGCACGCCACCAGGCGAGCTGCCGTGCCGCCTCGCCGGCCGCCAGCTCGTCGCGCTGCCACGCCGCGTGGTCGGCGTACTGCACCGGCGGCGCGGCGAGCGAGCGCGGCTCGCCGGCCACGCGCGCCGCATACCCGGCCGCCAGCTCGTCGACGAACAACTGCATCGACGCCCCGTCGGAGACGATGTGGTGCATCACGACGACGAGCTGGTGCTCGCCGTCGCGCACGCGCAGCAGG
>NZ_JBFUFQ010000299.1:0-6197 GCF_056403355.1 Rhizobacter sp. P2_H3
GCGCTACCTCGGCCAGCCGGTGTTCGCGGTGATCGCGTCGACGCGCGATGCGGCGCGCCGTGCCGCGGCGCAGGCCAAGGCGGTGCTGAAGGTGGAGGCGCGGCCGCCGGTCCTGACGCCGCAGGCCGCGCATGCGGCCGGTGCCTACGTGCTGCCGCCGATGCACCTGGTGCGCAGCACGCGCGCGGGCGGCGCACGGGCGGCCATCGACGCGGCGCCGCACCGCCTGAAAGGCACGCTGGACGTCGGCGGCCAGGAGCAGTTCTACCTCGAAGGCCAGATCAGCTACGCGATCCCGAAGGAAGACCGCGGCCTGCTGCTGCACTGCTCGACGCAGCACCCGAGCGAGATGCAGCACCTGGTGGCGCATGCGCTGCAGCTGAGCTCGCACCATGTGCAGGTGGAGTGCCGGCGCATGGGCGGCGGCTTCGGCGGCAAGGAATCGCAATCGGCGCTGTTCGCCTGCGTCGCGGCGGTGGCGGCGCAGAAGCTGCGCCGGCCGGTCAAGCTGCGGGTCGACCGCGACGACGATTTCCTGATCACCGGGCGGCGCCACTGCTTCTGGTACGAGTACGAGGCCGGCTACGACGACGACGGCCGCATCCTCGGCAGCGAGGTCACGATGGTGTCGCGGGCCGGCCATTCGGCCGACCTGTCGGGCCCGGTGATGACGCGCGCGCTGTGCCACTTCGACAACGCCTACTGGCTGCCCGATGTCGCGATGCACGGCTTCTGCGGCAAGACCAACACGCAGAGCAACACCGCGTTCCGCGGCTTCGGCGGGCCGCAGGGCGCGATCGCGATCGAGAACATCGTCGACAGCATCGCGCGCGCGCTCGGCAAGGATGCGCTGGACGTGCGGCGCATCAACTTCTACGGCACCGACACGAATCGCACGACGCCCTATGGCCAGTCGGTCGACGACAACATCCTGCACGAGCTGTGCGCGCAGCTCGAGGCCGACAGCGGCTACCGTGCGCGCCGCGAGGCGGTGGCGGCGTTCAACCGGGTGAACCCGGTGCTGCAGCGCGGCCTGGCGTTCACGCCGGTCAAGTTCGGCATCTCCTTCAACGTGAAGCACCTGAACCAGGCCGGCGCGCTGGTGCATGTGTATGCCGACGGTTCGATCCTCGTGAACCACGGCGGCACCGAGATGGGCCAGGGGCTGAACACCAAGGTGGCGCAGGTGGTGGCGCACGAGCTGGGCGTCGGCTTCGAGCGGGTGCGCGTCACCGCGACCGACACGCACAAGGTCGTCAACACCTCGGCCACCGCCGCCTCCACCGGCAGCGACCTGAACGGCAAGGCGGCGCAGGATGCGGCGCGGCAGATCCGCGTGCGGCTGGCCGACGTGGCCGCGCCCCTGCTGGCCTGCCGCGCCGACGAATTGCGCTTCGCGAACGACGAGGTGATCGGCCCGGCCGGGCGCATCGGGTTCGCCGAGCTCGTGATGCAGGCCTATCTGGCACGCGTGCAGCTGTGGTCCGACGGCTTCTACGCGACGCCCGGCCTGCACTGGGACAGCGCGACGCTGACCGGCCGGCCGTTCTATTACTTCGCGTACGGCGCGGCCGTCAGCGAGGTGTTGGTGGATACCCTGACGGGCGAATGGAAGCTGCTGCGCGCCGACGTGCTGCACGACGCCGGCCGCTCGCTGAACCCGGCCGTCGACACCGGCCAGGTCGAGGGCGCGTTCATCCAGGGCATGGGCTGGCTGACCAGCGAGGAGCTGGTGTGGCACCCGCAGACCGGCCTGCTCGCGACGCACGCGCCGAGTACCTACAAGATCCCGACCGCGAACGACTGCCCGGCCGTCTTCAACGTGCGGCTGTACGACGGCGAGAACGTCGAGGACAGCATCCACCGCAGCAAGGCGGTCGGCGAGCCGCCGCTGCTGCTGCCGTTCTCGGTGTTCTTCGCGATCCGCGATGCGGTGTCGGCGCTCGGCGGGCACCGCATCGACCCGCCGCTGCGCGCGCCGGCGACGCCGGAGGCGATCCTCGATGCGATCACCGCGGTGCGTGCGGCAGGCTGAACGCCATCGGATGCAATGCCACCAGACGCAAGCCAGGCAACCGAACGCAACGTGAGCGCCAAAACGAGGCAGGACGGCCCCGATTCGTGCGGTATTCACGCACGAACCCCCGGGGCGAGGGAGACGGCAAAAGCGCTGCCGTCGATATCCTTCGTGTCGATTCGCAGGCGTCCGCACCGGGCGCCGTTGTCCGGTCGATTCTTCGCGAGCTCCAGCCGTCTTCATGAGCGCCACCACTTCCGCCTTCGCACCCGTTGCCACGCCACCCGCAGCTTCACCGGTGGTGTTCTCGCGGGCGGCTGCCACCGACAGCCAGCTGATGAAAGGCTGGGACGGGCTGCTCAGCGACAGCGGGCATGTCTACCGCATCTACCAGTCGCCGGAGTGGTGGAACCACCTGGTCGCGACGCGCCCGGCCGACGACCTGCTGCTGGGCGTGCTGCCGGCGGAAGAGGGCGCCGAGGTCGGCGTGGTGCCGATGGACGTGCAGCCGTACCCGCTCGCGTTCTCGGCCGGGCGCTGGACCTTTGCCTCGCTGAAGCTGCGCTCGGCCCACCTGCTGGGCGGTGCGCCGCTGGTGGCCGGCCGGCCGGGTGCGCTGGCCGACGTGGTCGATCGGCTGTGGCGCGAGCGCGCCGACCTGGATGCGCTGTTCCTGAAGGGCATTCCCGCCGGCTGCAGCGCCTGGGCCGGCTGGGAGGCGCAGCTGCGCCAGCGCGGCGGCTCGCTGCTGTACAGCGAGCACGGCAAGCGCCCGCTGTACACGATCGCGCTGCCCGAGACCTTCGATGCCTACCTGGCGCGCTTCGGCAGCAAGAAGCGCTACAACCTGCGCCGCCAGGTGCGGGTGCTGGAAGAGCAGATGCCGGGGCTGGAGCTGATCCGTGTCGATGCCGAGGAGCAGGTGGCCGAGTTCGTGCGCCAGGCGCAGCACATCGCCAGGCGCACCTGGCAGCACCAGGCGATCGGCCCGCTGGGCATCGAGCGCGACGACATCGCGCTGCGGCTCACCGACCTGGCACGCCGCGGCCTGTTGCGCAGCTACGTGCTGCGCAGCGGCGGCCGGGCGCTGGCCTTCGTGCTGGGCTACCAGGGGCGCGGCGTGTTCCATTACGCCGACATCGGCCACGACGCGGAGCTGTCGAAGTTCAGCCCCGGCACCGTGCTGCTGTACCGGTTGATCGAGGACCTGATCGCGCACCAGCGGCCGCAGACGCTGAACTTCGGCATCGGCGTGTCGGAATACAAGCGCCAGTTCGCGACCGAGGTGCGCGAGGAAACCTCGCTGCTGATCCTGCGCGACACGCTGCGCAACCGGCTGCGCGTCGGGCTGCACGGCGGCTGGCGCGGGCTGCTGACGAAGGCCAAGTCGCTGCTGCGCCGGCCCAAGCTGGTGCTGGCCGGCGTGCTGACGCACGAGGCGGTGTACGAGCTGGTGGGCACGGTCATCAACACGCCGCTGCCGGTGCTCGTGGGCTGACGGAGATCTCCCGATGAGCACGCTGCGCCGTGAGGCGTTGGCGCTGCTCGCGGCCGGCGTGCCGGCGATGGACGTGCAGGTGCTGTCGCACCGCGGCTCGGTACCGCGCGAGGCCGGCACGCACATGCTGGTGACGCGCGATGCGGTGCTGGGCACCATCGGCGGCGGCCACCTCGAACTGACGGCGATCGCGCAGGCGCGGCAGTGGCTCGCCACCGGCGACACGGCACCCCATGACGCCGAGTTCGCGCTCGGCCCTTCGCTCGGCCAGTGCTGCGGCGGCGCGCTGACGCTGCGCACCCAGCGGCTCGGCGACGCGCTGCTGGCCGCCTGGCCCGACGGCGCGCCGCGCTTCTTCGTGCAGCTGTACGGCGCGGGCCATGTGGGGCGGGCGATCGTCGCGCTGCTGGCCGGCATCGACTGCCGCGTGCAATGGATCGACGAGCGCGACAGCGAATTCCCGCCGCACCCGCTGCCGGCGCACATCGAGCGGCTGTGCGTCGAGCCGGTGGAGGCCGAGGTGGCCCAGGCGCCTGCGGGCGCGCACTACCTGGTGCTGACGCACAGCCACGACCTCGACCTGCGCATCACCGAGGCCATCCTGCGCCGCGGCGATTTCGCGTACCTCGGCCTGATCGGCAGCCGGACCAAGCGCGCGCGTTTCGTGCATCGCTTCGAGGAGCGCGGCGTGCCGGCCGAGGCGATCGGCCGGATGACCTGCCCGATCGGCGTGCCGGGGATTGCCGGCAAGGAACCCGAGGTGATCGCGGTGGCGGTGGTGGCGCAGTTGCTGCAGCAGCAGCGGTGAGGCCGGCGCGGCCCAGTCCTACAGGCAGGGCCGCTGCCTTCCGATGCCGGCCGGGACCGATGCTTCCTACAGTGAAAGGATCCGCAACCCTGACCCCGAACGGAGATGGCCATGCACGACAAGAACGCCCGCGAGGGCAAGGCCCTGCGCCTGGACGAGACCGCGATCGAAGCCGCCCGCAAGCGCACCGAGGACGGGGCCGTGACGCCGAGCTACGGCCCGTGGCGCGACGACATCGTGCTGCTGCTGAACGGTGCGCTGGCCACCGAGCTGGTCTGCGTGCTGCGCTACAAGCGCCACCACTTCACCGCGCACGGCATGTCGTCGCCGGCGATCGCCGCCGAGTTCATGGTGCACGCGAACGAAGAGGCAGCGCATGCCGACCTGATCGCCGAACGCATCGTGCAGCTCGGCGGCGAGCCCGATTTCTCGCCGAACACCTTGCTCGAACGCAGCCATGCCGCCTACGACGAGTCGTCGGAACTGAAGGCGATGATCCGCGCCAACCTGGTGGCCGAGCGCGTCGCGGTGGAAACCTACCGGCAGATGATCACGCTGATCGGCGACAAGGATCCGACGACGCGCCGCATGCTCGAAGGCATCCTGCACGACGAGGAAGAGCACGCCGACGAGATGAAGGACCTGCTGGAGCAGTGAGCTCCCGCCGGGTCAGAGCACCAGCAGCGCGCGGAAGTCGTTGACGTTGGTGAAGGTCGGCCCGGGCACGACCAGGTCACCGAGCGGCGCAAAGAAGTTGTAGGCGTCGTTGCGGTCCAAGCGGTCACGTGCGCTGAGGCCCTGTGCCTCGGCGCGCGCGAGCGTGTCGGGCGTGACGATCGCGCCGGCGTTGTCCTCTACACCGTCGATGCCGTCGGTGTCCGCGGCCAGCACGAACACGCCCGGCTGGCCTTGCAGCGCGAGGGCGCAGCCGAGCAGGAACTCGGTGGCGCGCCCGCCGCGCCCGCCCTTGCTGGCGACCGTCACCGTCGTCTCCCCGCCGGAGAGAATCACGCACGGCGTGCGGAACGGCTGTCCGCGCCGCGCGACCTGCCGCGCGAGCGCCGCATGCACCTTGCCGACCTCGCGCGACTCGCCCTCGATCTCGTCGCCGAGGATGTGGGCCTCGATGCCCGCGGCGCGGGCGAGTGCCGCGGCGGCTTCGAGCGACTGCTGCGGCGTCGCGATCATCCGCACCTCGTGCCCGGCGAAGCGGGTGTCGCCGGGTTTCGGCGTCTCGAACGCGCCGCTTTCCAGCCCGGCGCGCGCCGGCGCCGACACCTCGATGCGGTAACGCGCGAGGATCGCCAGCGCATCGGCGCAGGTCGTCGCATCGGGCACCGTCGGCCCGCTCGCGATCACCTCGGGCGAATCGCCCGGCACGTCGGAGACCAGCAGCGTGACCACGCGGGCCGGCGCGCACATCGCCGCCAGCCGCCCGCCCTTGATGGCCGACAGGTGCTTGCGCACGCAGTTCATCTCGTCGATCGCGGCGCCGCTCTTCAGCAGCGCCTTGTTGATCGCCTGCTTCTCCTCGAGCGTGACGCCGTCGGCCGGCAGCGCGAGCAGCGCCGAGCCGCCGCCGGACACCAGGCACAGCACGAGATCATCGGCGGTCAGCCCTTGCGTCAGTGCGGCGATCCGTTGGGCCGCCTGCCGCCCGGCCGCATCGGGCACCGGGTGGGCCGCCTCGACGACCTCGATGCGGCCCGGCTTCGCGCGGTAGCCGGGCGGCACATGGTCGTAGCGCGTGACCACCAGCCCGGACAGCGGCGCGTCGGCGGGCCACAGCGCATCCAGCGCCTGGGCCATCGCGCCGCCCGCCTTGCCGGCCCCCAGCACCAGCGTGCGCCCGCGCGGCGGTGGCGGCAGGAAGG
>NZ_JBFUFQ010000300.1:0-6163 GCF_056403355.1 Rhizobacter sp. P2_H3
AGGTTGCCCTGCGCGATCTGCGAGCTGGCGGTGGCGACGCTCTCGGCATTGCCGCGCACGCTGCCGACGATCTGCACCAGGCTGTCGCGCATGCGCTGCAGCGCCCGCAGCAGGTGGCCGGTTTCATCGTGGGAGTCGATCTTCAGCGTCGTGCTGAGGTCGCCCTCGCTGACCTGGTCGGCGAGCACCGCGGCCTGCTTCAGCGGGCGCACGATCGAACGCGTGACGGCCCAGGCGATCAGCGCACCGAACGCCGCGGCCAGGCCGGCCAGCCCGAGCATCAGCAGGCTGTCGGCGCGGGCCGCCGCCTGGATGTCGCTCGCCACCTGGCGCATCTCCTGCTGCTGCGCCTCGACCAGCGCATCCACGGCCTTGAAGTAGGCGTTCTGCATCGGCCGCACGTCGGCCAGCAGGAATTTGGTCGCCGCGGCATCGTCGTCGGCGAAGCCGAGCGCGATCGCCTTGTCGACCGCCTGCTCGTACGGCGGCAGGGTCTGCGACACCGTCTTCAGCAGCTCGCGCGTCGAGGCGCTGTGCACCGTGGCTTCGAGCCCGGCGACGATCTCGGCATTCTTCGCGCGCATCTCCTCGATGCGCTTCCGCTCGGCCTGCATGACCGCCTTGTCCGACAACAGCACGATGTTGCGCACGCCGCGCGCGATCACGTTCTGGTTGTCCTTCATGTGCGACAGCTGGACGACCTTGTCCATCTCGTCGCGTGTCAGGTCGCCGACCTGCTGGCTGATCGTCGCCATCTGCTGCCGGGCCGCCAGCGCCATCGCGACCGCCACCATGATCGTGATCAGGAAGCCGGCGCCGAGCCGTTTGCCGATCGTGAAGTTGCCGAGGAAGTTCATCGTGGTCATCCTGAGGACGCTGCGGCGGGAGGCCACTACCAGCGTACTGAAGGCGATATCGACGACGGATAGACCGGCTTGAAGCAGACAAACGTCCCGTATTGCGCAGGCTTGCACACCCGGTCCGCCCATGCGAAACGCCCCGCGCGGCATTCACCGACACGGGGCGTAGGGCGTTTCCCTTCCGGCAGCGGCCTCCAGGCCGCCGCGCTCACTGGGCCGAACGCGAGGCGGCGCGCTGGGCGCTCAGGTGGTTGGTCGCCTCGACGTTGTAGCCAGCCAGTTCGCCCTGGCTCACCGAGCGGCCGATCAGCTTCATGCGCTGTTCGAACTGCTGCTGCGCGCTGCCGGCGAAGGTGTCGCCGGCGACGGCCGGCGCCGAGGTTTCGCCGAAGGCCGGCGTGCGGCCGATCAGGCTCATGCGGGCGGCGTGGGCAGCGCGCTGTTCGGCAGCGGTCTGCAGCTTGCCGGTGTTGCTGTCGACGAATTGCGCCGGGGCTTGTTCGCCGGCCTGCGGCGTGCGGCCGATCAGGCGCATTCTTTCGGCATACGACGAGGTCTCGGCCAGCGCTGCGCCGTGGGCGGCGGCAAGGGCGAGGGAGGCGGCGATGAGAAGCTTGCTGTTCATGATGAGTTCCTTGAGCTTGAAGGTGGCAATGAAAGGTTGGATGGAGCTTGTTTCTTGCGGGTCGCCACGCCTTCATCGCGTGTCCGGCTCGTTCGAACTCGACGGGTCGTCTGGTAGGAGACAAAGCATCGATGGGATGAACTCTAGTGGTTAACCCTGAATTCATCGACGGGCGTTTGGTGAATTGATCATTGCCTCGATCGCAACAATGAGCGCGATCCACAGACTTGAAATCCGGAAGTGCCTCCAAGGGGAGGTGCCGCGCCGCACGGCGCGGAGTAGCCTGCGGGCTCGCATCCCGCTCACTTCAAGGAGAACACCGCATGGCCAGCACCTCCCCGCTCGACGTCGTCGCGATCGTCGGCAGCCTGCGGCGCGCGTCATTCACGCGCGCGCTGGTGAACGCATTCACGCCGATCGCGCCGCCCGCGCTGAAGATCGAGATCGTCGGCATCGGCGAGCTGCCGCTCTACAACGAGGATGCCGAGGCCGATCCGCCCGCCGCCTGGAAGGCCTTTCGCGAGCGCGTCTCGCGCGCCGACGCGGTGCTGTTCGCGACACCCGAGTACAACCGCTCGATGCCCGGTGGGCTGAAGAACGCGATCGACGTCGGCTCGCGCCCCTATGGCAAGAGCGTCTGGTCGGGCAAGCCTGCTGCCGTGGTGAGCTGCTCGCCCGGCGCGATCGGCGGCTTCGGCAGCAACCACCACCTGCGGCAGTGCCTGGTGTTCCTCGACATGCCGGTGCTGCAGCAGCCCGAGGCCTACATCGGCAACGTCGCGAAGCTGCTCGGGCCGAACGGCGAGATCAGCGACGAGAAATCACGCGAGTTCTGCACCCAGCTGCTGCAGAAGTTCGAGGCCTGGATCCAGCGCCAGCGGCGCTGACCGGCCGGCGGGCCTCAGTGCCCGCCGCGCACCGGGAGGGCAGCGCCGTGGATGGCGCGCGCCTCGTCGCTGCACAGGAAAGCGATGACGCGCGCGATGTCCTGCGGCGCGGTCCAGGTGCTGAAGTCGGCCTGCGGCATCGCGCTGCGGTTGGCCGGCGTGTCGATGGTGCCGGGCAGCACCGAGTTGGCGCGCACGCCGCTGCCGCGCAGCTCGTCGGCCAGCGTGGCCATCAGCGAGAGCACTGCGGCCTTCGACGCCGCATAGAGCCCCGAGCCCGCTGCCGGGCCCAGCCCCGACATCGCGGCCACGTTGACGATGGCCCCGGCGCCTTGCGTGCGCATCGCCGGCACCACGGCGCGCAGCAGCGCATGCATGGCCCGCAGGTTCATGCCGATCATCTGCTCGAGGACCGCGCCGTCCTGCTCCCACAGCGGCGCACCGCCGGCATAGCCGCCGATCGCGTTGACCAGCGCATCGATGCGCCCGTGGCGTTGCAGGCACGCGTCGACCGCCTGCCGCACCGCGGCCTCGTCGCCGGCATCCAGCTCGATCCCCTGCACCGCCACCGCGCCGGGCCGCAATTGCTTCAGCAGCTCGTCGAACGAGCGGCGCTGGCGGTAGCTGACGATCACGCCCGCGCCTGCATCGACGAAGGCTTGCGTGACGGCGCTGCCGAGCGCGCCGGTGCCACCGGCTACGAGGACGATCGCGGGACGGTTCATCGTGGGCTCCTTGAAAAGAGAGCGGATTCTCGCCGCAACCCAGGGCAGTTGCGGCTCGACAGCCGTGCCCGGAAGTCTTAGGCTGCGGCGATGGGAGTCAAGATCGCCGCCACCAGCGCGGCCCTGTGCTTTGCGGCGTCGGCGGTCCAGGCGGCGGATCCGGGCTTGACCGATCTCTCGATCGAAGAGCTCGCCAACCTGCAGATCACCTCGGTGTCGCGCCGTGCCGAGCGGCTGAGCGATGCTGCCGCCGCGGTCTACGTCATCACCCCCGAGGCGATCCGGCGCTCCGGGGCCACCTCGCTGCCGCAGGCGCTGCGGCTGGCGCCCAACCTGCAGGTGGCGCAGGTCAACGCCAACCAGTACGCGATCAGCGCGCGCGGCTTCAACAACGCCATCGGCAACAAGCTGCTGGTGCTGATCGACGGGCGCACCGTCTACACGCCCTTCTTCTCCGGCGTGTTCTGGGACCAGCAGGACCTGCTGCTGGAAGACGTGGAGCGCATCGAGGTAATCAGCGGCCCGGGCGCGACGCTGTGGGGCTCGAACGCGGTGAACGGCGTGATCAACGTCATCACGCGCGCCGCCTCCGGGACACAGGGCGTGCTGGCCGTGGCCGACGCCGGCACCGACGAGGGCCGGCTGGCCGCCCGCTACGGCGGCACGCTGGGCGAGCTCGGGCACTTCCGCCTGTATGGCAAGCGCTCGCACCTGAGCCCCACCCGGACCGCGGCCGGCACCGAAGCGACCGACCGCTGGGACATGCAGCAGGCCGGGTTCCGCGCCGACGGGTCGGCCGGCAGCGACGACTGGACGCTGCAGGGCGACATCTACCGCGGCATCTCCGATGCGCAGTTCTTCGTCGGGCTGATCAACGCGGGCCGGCTCGAAGCCGCCGGCGCCAACCTGCTGGGCCGCTGGACGCACCGCTTCGACGGCGACTCGAGCCTGCGGCTGCAGGCCTACTACGACCGCAGCAAACGCGACGACCCGGTGTCGTACCGGCCGCAGGAGCGCATTGCCGACATCGAGGCCCAGCATGCGCTGCGCCTGGGCGCGCACCAGCTCGTGTGGGGCGGCGGCTACCGGCGCGCCAGCGACGACRTGCAGCCCGGCGTCGTCTTCGGCTTCGTGCCGGCGAGCCGCACGCTCCACTGGACCAACCTGTTCCTGCAGGACGGCATCCGCATGGGCGACACCGTCGACCTGACGCTCGGCGCCAAGCTGGAGCACAACGACTACACCGGCACCGAAAAGCTGCCCAGCGCACGCCTGGCCTGGAAGCCGGCGCCGCAACAGCTGCTGTGGGGCGCCGTCTCGCGTGCGGTGCGTGCACCGGCCCGCCTCGATCACGACCTCCGGGTGCCACCGCCGCCGCGGCCGGTCTACATCATCGGCGACGGCTCGAGCTTCATCTCCGAGGTGGCCACCGTCTTCGAACTCGGCTGGCGCGAGCAGCTGGGCGCGCAGCTCAGCTGGTCGGTCGCCGCCTTCCACACCCGCTGGAGCCGCCTGCGCAGCGGCCAGCCGCCGCCGAACGCGCAGGTGCAGAACATGATCGACGGCAGCACCCGGGGCATCGAAGCCTGGGCCGACTGGCGACCGGTGCCGCGCTGGCGGCTGAGCGCCGGTTTCACGCTGCTGCTCGAGGACCTGCAGGTGATGCCGGGCAGCACCGACCCGGTCGGCCCGCGTGTGCTCGGCAACGATCCGCACCACCAGTGGTCGCTGCGCAACAGCATCGACCTGACGCCGACGCAGGAACTCGACATCGACGTGCGCCGCGTCGCCGCGCTGCCCGCCCCGCAGGTGCCGGCTTACACCGCCTGGGATCTGCGCTACGGCTGGCGGCCGCGCGCCGACCTGCTGCTGGCGCTGGTCGGCCGCAACCTGTTCCAGCCCTCGCATGCGGAGTTCGGCGACCCAGTTCCCCGCAGCGAGATCGCGCGCAGCGCGCTGCTGCAGGTGACCTGGACGTATTGACGTGGGCGCGGTGGTGGCAGCCGACCCGCCGCACCGCCTCGGGCGGCGGCGCGTGCTCGGCCTTCCGTTGCTGTTTGCCCCGTGGTTGGCCGTGCCTTGCGCCGCCCAGTCGCCGGGCAGTGCCGCCGAGTACCAGATCAAGGCCGCCTACCTCTACAAGTTCCTCGCGTACATCGAATGGCCGCCGCAGGCCTTCGAGCGCGAGCACGCGCCGATCACGATCGGTGTGCTCGGCTCGGAGCTGCTGGCCGGCGAGCTCGCGCAGGCCGTCTCCGGGCGCGAGGTCAACGGCCACGACATCGTGGTGCGCCGGCTGCGCGCCGGCGACACGGCGAGCGGCCTGCACGTGCTGTTCATCGGCCGCAGCGACAGCGCGCGGGTCGCGCAGATCACCGCGGCCGTCAAGGGCCAGCCGCTGCTGATCGTCAGCGAGTCCGACGACGCCTTCGCGCTCGGCAGTGCGATCAACTTCCTGGTCGTCGACGACAAGGTGCGCTTCGACGTGGCGCTGCGCCCTGTCGAGCAGGCCGGCCTGAAGGTCAGCTCGCGCCTGCTGGCGGTGGCCCGCAAGGTGAACACGCCATGACGATGCGCGGCACCCGCTCGCTGCGCGCCAAGCTGATCGGCATCGTGCTGCTGACGACGCTGCCGGCGGTCGCGGTCGCGCTCGCCGCGCTGGTGGCCTACGACCTGCGGGCCTATCACCAGGCCTGGGTCAGCGACATCGGCACGCAGGCCGAGCTGATGGGCCGCACCACCGCGCCGGCACTCGCCTTCGACGATGCGAAGGCGGCGGGCGAGAACCTCGGGCTGCTGCGCTTCCGGCCGCAGGTGCATGCGGCGGCGCTGTACAACGCGCGCGGCAAGCTGTTCGCGTCGTATGCGGCGACGCCGCAGCAGTCGCGCTTTCCGCCGCATCCCGAAGCCGACGTGGAGCGCGTCGACGGGCGCGACCTGGTCATCTTCCGCCGCGTCGTCAGCGGCGGCGAGTTCCTGGGCACCGTCTACCTGCGAGCCGACTACGAGCTGTACGACCGCTTCCGCGACTACGCCGGCATCGCCGCCGCCGTGGCGGTGCTGGCC
>NZ_JBFUFQ010000301.1:0-6161 GCF_056403355.1 Rhizobacter sp. P2_H3
CAGCAGATGCTGGGCGCCGCGACGCGCGCGGCCCGGCGCGGCGCCGAGCTGACCGGCAAGCTGCTCGCGTTCTCGCGCCGCCAGCGCCTGGTGCCCACGCGCGTGGAGCCGGCACTGCTGCTGCACTCGCTGGCCGACATGCTGCACCGCACGCTCGACGAGCGGGTGCAGATCGTCGTCGACGCGGCCGACGATTGCCCGGGTTGCCGGGCCGATCCGGGCCAGCTGGAATCGGCACTGCTCAACATCGCGATCAATGCGCGCGACGCGATGCCCGAGGGCGGCACGCTGTCGTTCAGCTGCCAGCCGTGCCGGCGCGTTCCGGCGCAGGTGGCGGCCGAGCTGGCCGATCCGGACCAGGCCGGCACGGTGCCGCAGCAAGATGCGTTCGTCGCGATCAGCGTCTCGGACACCGGCCACGGCATGTCCGAGGCGGTGCGCGACCGCGCCTTCGAGCCGTTCTTCACGACCAAGGAGGCCGGGCGCGGCACCGGCCTCGGGCTGAGCACGGTGTACGGCTTCGCGAAGCAGTCGCACGGCGCGGTGGTGATCGACTCGGCACCCGGCACCGGCACGCGCGTCACGCTGTACCTGCCGCGCTTCGACCTGGTCGACCGCACCGAGGCGCGCGGCGGTGCGACGGCGGCACTGCCGCCGGGGCTGCGGGTGATGGTGGTCGAGGACGACCCGGAGGTGCTGGCGGTGTGCCGCAACTTCCTGCTCGCGCTGAAGTGCGAGGTGACGGTCCATTCGAGTGCCGAGCCGGCGCTGGCCGCGCTGGAACGCACGCAGCCGATCGACCTGCTGCTCAGCGACGTGATCCTCGGGGCCGGCATGCGCGGCACCGAACTCGCACGGCGCGCGAAGGCCTTGCGGCCGGCGCTGGCGGTGCTGCTGATGTCCGGCTATTCGTCGGAGGCGATGGTGGGCGACGGCAGCATCGGGCTGCCGTGGGAGCTCTTGCGCAAGCCCTATTCGCGCGAGGAGCTGTCCGACGCGATCGTGCGGGCGATCACTGCAGCACCCGCGACGCTGGCGTCATCGCCGCCTGGATGAACGAGGCGAGTGCCTCGGTGCTGGCGATGCACAGGTCGCGCCGGCCCTTCTCGGTGAAGCGGATCACGTTGCTGCGCGCCATGCGCGACAGCGCGCGGCTGACGCTCTCGAGCGTCATGCCCAGGTAGTTGCCGATCTCGGCGCGCGTCATGCGCAGCGTGATCTGGTCGGCGCGCAGGCCGCGCTGCGACAGAGACTCGGCCCAGTAGCGCAGGAAGTCGGCCACCCGCGCATCGGCCGGCAGCGTCCCCAGCGACAGCAGCGAATCGCGGTCGCGCGAGATCTCGCGGCTCATCGCGGCATGCAGCAGGCCGAGCAGCGCCGGCTGGCGGGCGGCGGCGAGCAGCAGCGTGTCGTAGCGGATGGCCCAGACCTCGCCGGTGTCCATCGCGATCGCATCGCAGCCGTACTGGCCGTGGGCGATGCCGTCGAAGCCCATCCAGTCGCCCTTGAAGTGCAGCCCGACGACCTGTTCGCGCCCGTCGGCCGCGACGTTCAGCGTCTTGAAGAAGCCGGAGTTGATGATGTACAGGCACTGGAAGCCCTGGCCGCCCTGGAACACCGTGTCGCCGGCATGCACGATGCGGCGTTGCAGCTCGACGGATCCGGCCAGCAGCTTCAGCGAGTCGTTGACCCGGGCGCACACCGTGTCGGCGTCGGGCCGGGCCGGGCCGCGCGCTGCCGCAGCAGCAGAATGCATCGGCATCGGCGGGCGGACGGCGGATTCGGTGTGCATCGTGGCGGTCTGCATGGCGGGCTCCTGTGGGTGTTGTGGTATGGACAAGAGCTTAGGAACCGCGTGTCAATGTCGCGCGAATGCGCCGGATCGCTGCGTAACAGCGAGTGAACGGTTGGTGTCCGGCATGTATCAGCCGCGCCGACCTGGGGTCTCATCACCGATGAGCGCGCAATGGCTTGACGGGTATCAAGCCCGGCGCGGCCGGGCCCACTAGGCTGCCTCCACGCCCTTGGAAGGGTTTTGCAGGAGGTCGCCATGTCCACGCCATCCATCGTTTCCGCGCCGCCCTCGCGCGAGCGCACGCCGGCCGTCGCCGAGTCCGTCTCCGGGACGTGGGCACCGCTGCGCCAGCGGCTGTCGCTGGGCGCCCTGACGAGCCTGGTGATCGGCTCGATGATCGGTTCCGGGGTGTTCTCGCTGCCGCAGAACATGGCGGCCGGCGCGGGTGCGGGTGCGATCCTKATCGGCTGGGGGATCACCGCGCTCGGCATGCTGTCGCTGGCGATGATGTTCCTGCAGCTTGCGCAGGCCGCGCCCGGCGTGACCGGTGGCGTCTACGGCTATGCGCGGGCCGGGTTCGGGGACTTCGTCGGCTTCCAGTCGGCCTGGGGCTACTGGCTGTCGGCGCTGATCGGCAATGCCGGCTACCTGGTCGTGATCGTCGCGGCGGTGTCGAACCTGCTGCCGGCGGCCGGGCTCGGCGCCGGCGACACCGCGGTGGGCGTCGCGGCGGCGTCGGTGCTGCTGTGGGGCTACCACGGGCTGGCGTTGCGCGGCGTGCGCACCGCGGCGGCGGTCAACACGCTGGTGACGCTGTCGAAGCTCGTGCCGCTGCYGATGTTCGTCGGGCTGGTGGGCGTGGCCTTCAAGGCGCCGACCTTCTCGCTGTCGATGTGGGGCGATGCGAAGCTCGGGCCGGTGTTCGACCAGGTGCGCTCGACGATGCTGGTCACCGTGTGGGCCTTCATCGGCATCGAGGGGGCCTCGGTGTTCTCGGCGCGGGCGCGCAGCGCCGGCGACGTCGGCCGCGCGACGATGCTCGGCTTCGGCGCGACGCTCCTGCTGTACATGGCGATCACGCTGCTGTCGCTCGGCGTCGTGCCGCAGGCCGAGCTCGCGCAGATGGCCAACCCGTCGATGGCCGGGGTGCTGCAGAAGGTGGTCGGGCCCTGGGGTGCGGTGCTCGTGAACATCGGCCTGCTGGTGTCGGTGGGCGGCGCGATGCTCGCGTGGACGATGCTGGCGGCCGAGGTGCCGTACAGCGCCGCGAAGGAGGAGGTGTTCCCGGGCGGCTTCGGCGGCGAGAACCGCCGGCAGGCGCCGGCCGCCGCGCTGTGGTGGAGCAACGGCATCGTGCAGGCGGTGCTGCTGCTGTCGCTGCTGGCCGGCAATGCCTACCTCGCGCTGATCAAGCTGGCGACCTCGACCATCCTGCTGCCTTACCTGGTGTGCGCGCTGTTCGCGCTGCGGCGCGGTGCGGGCTCGCGCGCGCTGCTGCTGACCGGTGCGGTCGCGACGGTCTACAGCGCCTGGCTCGTGTATGCGGCCGGGCCGGTGTACCTGTTGCTGACGGCGCTGGTCTACGTGCCCGGGCTGGCGGTGCACGCGCTTGCGCGGCGGCGCCGCGGCCTGCCGGTGTACGCGGGGGCGGGCGAGCAGGTGGTGGCCGTGCTGCTGCTGGCGGCGGCCTTCGTGACGCTGTGGCTGATCGCCGGTGGCGTGCTGGACTTGCAGAAGCTCTGAGAGGCTGTGGACCAAACGATGAACTGGGGCGTGCATTCGGAGATCGGGAGGCTGCGCAGCGTGCTGGTGTGCCGCCCGGGGCTGGCGCAGCGGCGGCTGACGCCGGACAACTGCCGTGGCTTGCTGTTCGACGACGTGCTGTGGGTGGAGCGCGCGCAGCGCGATTTCGCGCAGTTCGTCTCGGAGATGGCGCGGCGCGGCGTCGAAGTGCTGGAGCTGCACGAGCTGCTGGCCGAGACGCTCGCGCAGCCCGAGGCGCGGCGCTGGGTGCTGCAGCACCGGGTGATGCCCGACAGCGTCGGGCTCGGCATGCTGGACGACCTGCATGCGGCGCTGGCCGAGCTGCCGCCGGCCCGGCTGGCCGAGCTGCTGATCGGCGGCATGACGAAGTCGGAGCTGCCGTTCCGCCCGAACGGCCTGCTGGGCCCGTACCTGGACATGCACGACTTCGTGCTGCCGCCGTTGCCGAACAGCCTGTTCACGCGCGACGCGAGCAGCTGGCTCTACGGCGGCGTGGTGCTGAATCCGATGTTCTGGCCGGTGCGCCGCGGCGAGACGCTGCTGAAGGCGGCGGTGTACCGCTTCCACCCGCGCTTCGTGAACGGCGGCTTCGAGACCTGGTGGGGCGGTGACATGCGCGACCATGGTCTCGCGACGCTGGAAGGCGGCGACCTGATGCCGCTCGGGCGCGGCGTGCTGCTGGTGGGCATGGGCGAGCGCAGCAGCCCGCAGGCGGTGGTGCAACTGGCGCACCGGTTGTTCGAGCACGGCGCGGCGCGGCGCGTGATCGCGGCGCAGATGCCGCGCGCCAGGGCCGCGATGCACCTGGACACGGTGTTCACGCCCTGTTCGCGCGAGGTGGTGACCTATTTCCCCGAGGTGGTGGACCGCCTGGTGTGCCACGAGCTGGAACCGGGGCCGCGCGGCGGGCCGCCGCGCATCCGCACGCTGGCGGGCCAGCACCTGCTGGACGTCGTGAGCGCGGCGCTGGAGGTGCCGGCGCTGAACGCGATCGCGACCGGGGGCGACGATTTCGAGAGTGCACGTGAGCAATGGGACGACGGCAACAACCTGCTGGCGCTGGAGCCGGGGGTGGTGGTCGGCTACGACCGCAACACGCAGACGAACCGCAAGCTGCGCGCGGCCGGGATCGAGGTGATCGAGATCCCGGGCGGCGAGCTGGGCCGCGGGCGGGGCGGGGCGCATTGCATGAGCTGCCCGCTGAGCCGCGACGCGGTGGTGTATTGAATCGAGGAAAGGGGAGTGCGATGGCCTACAACCTGAAGAACCGCAGCCTGTTGTCGCTGGACGAGCTGAACGCGCGCGACATCCAGCACCTGCTGGAGATGTCGCACGAGCTCAAGCGCGCGAAGGCGGCGGGCACCGAGCAGCCGACGCTGCGCGGTCGCAACATCGCGCTGATCTTCGAGAAGTCGTCGACGCGCACGCGCTGCGCGTTCGAGGTGGCGGCGCACGACCAGGGGGCGCACGTCTCGTTCATCGGTCCGGGCGATTCGCAGCTGGGCGAGAAGGAGAGCGTGAAGGACACGGCGCGGGTGCTGGGCCGGCTGTACGACGCGATCGAGTACCGGGGGTTCGCGCAGCAGACGGTGAAGGACCTGGCCGCGCATGCGGGCGTGCCGGTCTACAACGGGCTGACGAACGAGTTCCACCCGACGCAGATCCTGGCCGACCTGATGACGATGCAGGAGCACTGCGACAAGCCGCTGCGCGAGATGCGGGTGGCCTACCTGGGCGATGCCCGCTACAACATGGGCGACTCGCTGTTGCAGGGGGCGGCGCTGATGGGCATGGACCTGCGCATCGCGGCACCGCGGGTGCTGTGGCCGGCGCCCGAGATCCAGGCGCAGTGCGAGGCGCTGGCGCGCGTGAGCGGCGCGAAGCTGACGCTGACCGAGGCGCCGCTGCAGGCGGTGGAGGGTGTCGACTTCGTCTACACCGACGTGTGGGTGTCGATGGGGGAGCCGGAGGCGGCCTGGGCCGAGCGGATCGCGTTGCTGAGGCCGTACCAGGTGAATGCACGGCTGATGGCGGCGACCGGCAATGCAGCCGTCAAGTTCATGCACTGCCTGCCGGCGTACCACAACCGGGAGACGCGGCGCGGGGAGGAGATCTTCCAGCGCTTCGGGCTCGACGGAATGGAGGTGACGGACGAGGTCTTCGAGTCGCCGGCCTCGATCGTCTGGGACCAGGCGGAGAACCGGATGCACACCATCAAGGCGCTCCTTGTGGCGACCTTGGGGTGATCCAGTTTCACTTCTTCCTTCTGCGCTGCAAAGGCGCGTGGGGGAGGCCGTGGCGCGCCGTCCGGTGCGGTCAGCGCCCCTGGCGGGGCGCTGACTCCCCTCCACTGACTGGTTTCAAGGCCCGTCGCCCAAACTCCCGCCACTCACTTCGTTCGTTGTGGTCAAACAGTGGGCGACAGTCAGTGCACGAAGCGCGCTGGCGCGCGCGGGCCATGAAACCAGCCAGCTCCGGCGCCCCGTCCTTATTGACGCTCCACGGCCTCCCCCACGCGCCTTTGTGCCATCGCCCTGGTCCTTCACCTTTGACAAGCGAACAAATGAAGGTGAATCCCCGGGTTGTCACCCGGGCTACGAAG
>NZ_JBFUFQ010000302.1:0-6127 GCF_056403355.1 Rhizobacter sp. P2_H3
GGACAGGGTGCCGCCGGTCGTCAGATTGCCGGCGCCGTTGACCGCGGTGTCTTCCGTGACGGAGCCGGTATTGGCACCAGAGATCACCGCGACGTCGTTGGTGCCCTGGATGGTGACTGTGACGCTCGATGAGGTTCCGTCGGCGCTCTTGACGCTGAAGGTCTCGGTCAGCGACTGGTCGGCGCGCAACGCCTGGATCGTGGCGTTGCTGTTCGCAGCTGCATAAGTCCAGGTGCCGTCGGCGGCAAGGGTGAAGGTGCCGTAGGTACCCGCGGTGGCAGGCTGAGCCTG
This sequence comes from Rhizobacter sp. P2_H3, assembly GCF_056403355.1. Taxonomy (NCBI): domain Bacteria; kingdom Pseudomonadati; phylum Pseudomonadota; class Betaproteobacteria; order Burkholderiales; family Sphaerotilaceae; genus Rhizobacter; species Rhizobacter sp. P2_H3. The sequence goes on from NZ_JBFUFQ010000302.1 coordinate 292, forward strand.
GAACACGGCTTGGCCGTTGTCGACGTCGGCGACGGACAGGGTGCCGCCGGCGGTCAGGTTGCCCGAGGCATTGACGGCGGTGTCTTCGGTGACGGAGCCGGAGGTCGCGCCGGAGATGACGGCAGCGTCGTTGGCGCCCTTGATGGTGACGGTGACCGACGAGCTGGTCCCGTCCGCGCTCTTGACCGAGAAGGTTTCGGTCAGCGACTGGTCGGCGCGCAGCGCCTGAACCGCGGCGTTGCTGTTGGCCGCGGTGTAGGTCCAGGTGCCGTCGGTGGCGAGTGCGAAGGTGCCGTAGGTGCCAGCGGTGGCTGTCTGAGCCTGGAACACAGCTTCGCCGTTGTCGACATCGGCGACAGACAACGTGCCACCGGTGGTCAGGTTGCCGGAAGCGTTGACAGCCGTGTCTTCGGTGACCGAGCCCGAGGTGGCGCCGGAGATGACAGCGGTGTCGTTCGTGCCCTGGATGGTGACGGTGACCGACGAGCTGGTCCCGTCCGCGCTCTTGACCGAGAAGGTTTCGGTCAGCGATTGATCAGCGCGCAGCGCCTGGACCGTGGCGTTGTTGTTGGCCGCTGCGTAGGTCCAGGTGCCGTCGGTGGCGAGCGTGAAGGTGCCGTAGGTGCCCGCGGTGGCAGGCTGAGCCTGGAACACGGCCTGGCCGTTGTCGATGTCGGCGACAGACAGCGTGCCGCCGGTGGTCAGATTGCCGGAGGCGTTGACGGCGGTGTCTTCCGTGATGGAACCGGACGTGGCACCACTGATCACGGCGACATCGTTCGTGCCGTGGATGGTGACGGTGACGCTCGAAGAAGTGCCATCAGCGCTCTTGACCGAGAAGGTTTCGGTCAGCGATTGATCGGCGCGAAGCGCCTGAACGGCGGTGTTGCCGTTGGCCGCGGTGTAGGTCCAGGTGCCGTCGGTGGCGAGTGCGAAGGTGCCGTAGGTGCCGGCAGTGGCCGTCTGAGCCTGGAACACGGCTTGGCCGTTGTCGATGTCGGCGACGGACAGGGTGCCGCCGGTCGTCAGGTTGCCGGCGCCATTGACCGCGGTGTCTTCCGTGACAGCACCCGAGGTGGCGCCGCTGATCACGGCCACATCATTCGTGCCGTGGATGGTGACGGTGACGCTCGACGAGGTGCCATCGGCGCTCTTGACGGAGAAGGTCTCCGTCAGTGACTGGTCGGCGCGCAACGCCTGGATCGTGGCGTTGCTGTTTGCGGCTGCATAAGTCCAGGTGCCGTCGGCGGCGAGCGCGAAGGTGCCGTAGGTGCCCACGGTGGCCGGTTGAGCCTGGAACACCGCCTGGCCGTTGTCGACATCGGCGATGGACAGGGTGCCGCCGGTGGTCAGGTTGCCGGAGGCGTTGACGGCGGTGTCTTCGGTGACGGAGCCGGTATTGACACCGGAGATCACCGCGACGTCGTTGGTGCCCTGGATGGTGACGGTGACGCTCGACGAGGTCCCGTCGGCGCTCTTGACGGAGAAGGTCTCGGTCAGAGATTGATCAGCGCGCAGCGCCTGAACCGTGGCGTTGTTGTTGGCGGCGGCGTAGGTCCAGGTGCCATCAGCGGCGAGCGTGAAGGTGCCGTAGGTGCCCGCGGTGGCAGGCTGAGCCTGGAACACGGCCTGGCCGTTGTCGACGTCGGCGACAGACAGCGTGCCGCCGGTGGTCAGATTGCCGGAGGCGTTGACGGCGGTGTCTTCCGTGATGGAGCCGGACGTGGCACCACTGATCACGGCCACATCGTTCGTGCCGTGGATGGTGACGGTGACGCTCGACGAGGTCCCGTCGGCGCTCTTGACGSYGAAKGTCTCGGTSAGCGACTGGTCGGCACGCAGAGCCTGGATCGTGGYGTTGYTGTTGGCGGCTGCGTAGGTCCAGGTGCCGTCGGCGGCGAGCGCGAAGGTGCCGTAGGTGCCGGCAGTGGCCGGTTGAGCCTGGAACACCGCCTGGCCGCTGTCGACGTCCGCGACGAACAGGGTGCCACCGGTGGTCAGGTTACCGGAGCCGTTCACGGCCGTGTCTTCGGTGACGGTCCCCGAGGTGGCGCCGCTGATCACGGCCACATCGTTCGTGCCCTGGATGGTGACCGTGACGGAGGAGTTGGTGCCATCAGCGCTCTTGACCGTGAAGGTCTCGGTCAGCGACTGATCGGCACGCAGCGCCTGGACCGTGGCGTTGCTGTTCGCAGCTGCATAAGTCCAGGAGCCRTCGGCGGCGAGAGTGAAGGTGCCGTAGGTGCCCGCGGTGGCAGGTTGGGCCTGGAACACGGCCTGGCCGTTGTCGATGTCGGCGACGGACAGGGTGCCGCTGGTGGTCAGGTTACCGGAGCCGTTGACCGCAGTGTCTTCTGTGACGGAACCCGAGGTGGCGCCGGAGATGACGGCAGCGTCGTTGACACCCTTGATGGTGACCGTGACGCTCGAAGAAGTCCCGTCGGCGCTCTTGACGGTGAAGGTTTCGGTCAGCGACTGATCGGCGCGCAGGGCTTGGATCGTCGCGTTGCTGTTGGCGGCTGCGTAAGTCCACGTGCCGTCGGTGGCGAGCGCGAAGGTGCCGTAGGTACCTGCAGTGGCAGGCTGAGCCTGGAACACGGCCTGGCCGTTGTCGACGTCGGCGACGGACAGGGTGCCGCCGGTCGTCAGATTGCCGGCGCCGTTGACCGCGGTGTCTTCGGTGACGGAACCCGAGGTCGCGCCGGAGATGACAGCGGTGTCGTTCGTGCCGTRGATGGTGACGGTGACCGACGAGCTGGTGCCATCAGCGCTCTTGACGGYGAAYGTCTCGGTCAGCGAYTGRTCGGCRCGCAGRGCCTGGATCGTGGTGTTGYTGTTGGCGGCTGCGTAGGTCCACACGCCGGCCGATGTCAGCGTGAAGGTGCCGTAGGTGCCGGCAGTGGCAGGCTGAGCCTGGAACACCGCCTGGCCGTTGTCGACGTCGGTGACGGACAGGGTGCCACCGGTGGTCAGATTGCCAGAGCCGTTGACGGCGGTGTCTTCGGTGACGGAGCCGGAGGTGGCGCCGGAGATGACCGCTGCGTCGTTCGTGCCCTGGATGGTGACCGTGACAGAGGAGCTGGTGCCGTCGGCGCTCTTGACGGTGAAGGTTTCGGTCAGCGACTGATCGGCGCGCAGGGCTTGGATCGTCGCGTTGCTGTTGGCGGCGGCGTAAGTCCAGGTGCCGTCGGCGGCGAGCGTGAAGGTGCCGTAGGTACCCGCGGTGGCCGGCTGAGCCTGGAACACGGCCTGGCCGTTGTCGATGTCGGCGACGGACAAGGTGCCGCCGGTGGTCAGGTTGCCCGAGGCATTGACCGCGGTGTCTTCGGTGACGGAACCSGAGGTCGCACCGGAGATGACGGCAGCGTCGTTGGCGCCCTTGATGGTGACGGTGACCGACGAGCTGGTGCCGTCGGCGCTCTTGACGGAGAAGGTCTCCGTCAGCGACTGATCGGCWCGCAGGGCTTGGATTGTCGCGTTGCTGTTGGCGGCTGCGTAGGTCCACACGCCGGCCGATGTCAGCGTGAAGGTGCCGTAGGTGCCGGCAGTGGCCGTCTGAGCCTGGAACACGGCCTGGCCGTTGTCGATGTCGGCGACGGACAGGGTGCCGCCGGTCGTCAGATTGCCGGCGCCGTTGACCGCGGTGTCTTCCGTGACGGAGCCGGTATTGGCACCAGAGATCACCGCGACGTCGTTGGTGCCCTGGATGGTGACTGTGACGCTCGATGAGGTTCCGTCGGCGCTCTTGACGGYGAACGTCTCGGTCAGCGACTGRTCGGCACGCAGAGCCTGGATCGTGGYGTTGCTGTTCGCCGCTGCGTAGGTCCACGTGCCATCGGTGGCAAGCGTGAAGGTGCCGTAGGTGCCAGCAGTGGCTGTCTGAGCCTGGAACACGGCCTGGCCGTTGTCGATGTCGGCGACGGACAGGGTGCCACCGGTGGTCAGATTGCCGGCGCCGTTGACCGCGGTGTCTTCGGTGACGGAACCCGAGGTGGCGCCGGAGATGACAGCGGCGTCGTTCGTGCCCTGGATGGTGACCGTGACACTCGACGAAGTGCCGTCGGCGCTCTTGACGGAGAAGGTCTCCGTTAGCGACTGATCGGCGCGCAGAGCCTGGATCRTGGTGTTGCTGTTCGCCGCTGCGTAGGTCCACGTGCCATCGGTGGCAAGCGTGAAGGTGCCGTAGGTGCCGGCAGTGGCAGGCTGGGCCTGGAACACGGCCTGGCCGTTGTCGACGTCGGCGACGGACAGCGTGCCGCCGGTGGTCAGGTTGCCGGAGGCGTTGACGGCGGTGTCTTCGGTGACGGAGCCGGAGGTGGCGCCGCTGATCACGGCCACATCGTTCGTGCCTTGGATGGTGACGGTGACAGAGGAGCTGGTGCCATCGGCGCTCTTGACCGAGAACGTCTCGGTCAGCGACTGGTCGGCGCGCAGCGCCTGAACCACGGCGTTACTGTTCGCCGCTGCGTAGGTCCACGTGCCATCGGCAGCGAGAGCGAAGGTGCCGTAGGTGCCGGCAGTGGCGGTCTGAGCCTGGAACACGGCCTGGCCGTTGTCGACGTCGGCGACCGACAGGGTGCCGCCGGTGGTCAGGTTGCCGGCGCCGTTGACGGCGGTGTCTTCGGTGACGGAACCCGAGGTCGCGCCGGAGATGACAGCGGCGTCGTTCGTGCCCTGGATGGTGACCGTGACACTCGACGAAGTGCCGTCGGCGCTCTTGACGGAGAAGGTCTCCGTCAGCGACTGATCGGCGCGCAGAGCCTGGATCGTGGCGTTGCTGTTCGCAGCTGCGTAGGTCCACGTGCCATCGGCAGCGAGAGCGAAGGTGCCGTAGGTGCCGGCAGTGGCGGTCTGAGCCTGGAACACGGCCTGGCCGTTGTCGACGTCTGCGACGAACAGGGTGCCACCGGTGGTCAGGTTACCGGAGCCGTTCACGGCCGTGTCTTCGGTGACGGTCCCCGAGGTGGCGCCGCTGATCACCGCCACATCGTTCGTGCCCTGGATGGTGACCGTGACACTCGACGAGGTCCCGTCGGCGCTCTTGACCGAGAAGGTCTCGGTCAGCGACTGGTCGGCGCGCAGCGCCTGAACCGCGGCGTTGCTGTTGGCCGCGGTATAGGTCCAGGTGCCGTCGGTGGCGAGTGCGAAGGTGCCGTAGGTGCCGGCAGTGGCGGGCTGAGCCTGGAACACCGCCTGGCCGTTGTCGACGTCTGCGACGAACAGGGTGCCACCGGTGGTCAGGTTGCCGGAGCCGTTGACCGCAGTGTCTTCGGTGACGGAGCCGGAAGTGGCGCCGCTGATCACGGCCACATCGTTCGTGCCGTGGATGGTGACGGTGACGCTCGAAGAAGTCCCGTCGGCGCTCTTGACGCTGAAGGTCTCGGTGAGCGACTGGTCGGCGCGCAGCGCCTGAACCGCGGCGTTGCTGTTGGCCGCGGTGTAGGTCCAGGTGCCGTCGGTGGCGAGTGCGAAGGTACCGTAGGTGCCAGGGGTGGCTGTCTGAGCCTGGAACACGGCCTGGCCGTTGTCGATGTCGGCGACGGACAGGGTGCCGCCGGTCGTCAGATTGCCGGCGCCGTTGACCGCGGTGTCTTCCGTGACGGAGCCGGTATTGGCACCAGAGATCACCGCGACGTCGTTGGTGCCCTGGATGGTGACTGTGACGCTCGACGAGGTCCCGTCGGCGCTCTTGACGGAGAAGGTCTCGGTCAGAGATTGATCAGCGCGCAGCGCCTGAACCGTGGCGTTGTTGTTGGCGGCGGCGTAGGTCCAGGTGCCATCAGCGGCGAGCGTGAAGGTGCCGTAGGTGCCCGCGGTGGCAGGCTGAGCCTGGAAC
>NZ_JBFUFQ010000303.1:0-6090 GCF_056403355.1 Rhizobacter sp. P2_H3
GTCGTGCCCGGTGCGGGCGCGGCCCCGCCATCCAGCGTGATGCCTGCCGTGCCGCCGCCGCACACCGCGCTGACCGCCAGCACCTTGAAGCCGTCGTCGGCGAACTGCAGCGGTGCGCCGGCGGCTTCCATGCCTGGCAGCCACGCGGTCATCAGCGCGAGCAGCTTCGCCTGCTGGTCGTCGCTGGCCTGGTTGACCGTCAGCGTCGCGGCGGCGCTCGTCACGCTGCCCTTCGCATTCTTCACGACCACCTGGAACTGCGCGCCGTTGTCGGCCGCGGTCACCGCGGCCAGCGTCAGCACGTTGGCCGATGCGCCGGCGATGTCGGTGCCGTTGCGTTGCCACTGGTAGGCGAGCGGTGCGCTGCCCTTGGCCTCGACCGCGAAGACCGCCGAGCTGCCGACGTTGACGACGATGCCCTGCGGCTGCGTCGTGATCACCGGCGGCGATTGCGCCGGGATGACGGTGAGCTTCGCCGCGTCGGTCGTCAGCGTGCCGCCGGCGTTGCTCACGGTGACGCTGAACAGCGCGCCGTCGTCGCCCTCGACCGTCGTGAACGCGTAGCTGGGCGATGCCGCACCGGCGATCGCCTGGCCGTTGCGCTTCCATTGGTAGGTGAACGGCGCACTGCCGGTCACGCCCACCGTGAAGACGGCGGTCTCGCCGGCATTCACCGTCGCGTCGCGCGGTGCCCAGGCCAGCGTCGGCGGGATCGGCGTCGCGCTGACGGTGAGCTTGGCGGTCGTGGTCGTCACGCTGCCGGCGGCGTTGGTGGCCTTCAGGCTGTAGACGGCGCCGTTGTCAGCCAGCGTCACCTCCGGCAGCCACAGGAAGCTGCTGTCGCTGCCGGCAATCTCGACGCCGTTGCGCAGCCAGACATAGGTCATCGGCTGCGTGCCGTCGATGGTGGCGTAGAACATCACGGTCTCGCCGATCGCCACCGTCTGCGCGCGCGGGTTGCTCGTCACCTTCGGCGCGAGCTTGCTGCCGGTGGTCGCGGTTTCCAGCACCATGCATTCGGTCATCGCGCCGTTCTCGCTCCCCATCGTCACTTCGTGGATGGCGGTGACGAGCTTGTCGGTCGCGGCCCACACCGAGGTGGTCGAATCCTTGCGCACCTGCACGACGAAATGGCCGGTGGCGTCGGTGATCGCCGAGCTGCGCCCGGAGTAGTCGACGCCGCTGGTGCTGACCAGCACGTTCGCCGCCGGCTTGCCGTCGGCGGTCACCACGCAGCCTTCGAGGTCGACGGTCTCGGCGACCTGGTCGGCGTTCCAGTAGCTGAAGTGCGTGACGGTGCCTTCGTAGTACTGGTTCGCGCCGGTGCCGCTCAGCGTGGCCGTGCCTTCCTGCACCCAGCGCGCGCTGGCCTCGTCGAAATGCCACAGCGGCACGCTGGCCGGCGGGTTCGGCGAGCGGGTCGACAACGGGATGCGCACGGTGGCCTGGCTGCCGGGCTTCAGGTTCAGGCGCTTGCCGTCGGCATCGCGCAGGTCGACCTTGACCGCACCGAAGCTCTCGATCGCGCGCACGCTGCCGTTCTGCAGCGTCGTGTAGCCGCCGGGCATGCGCTCGGGGTCACGTGCCGGGTCGACCGGCGTGACGCTGACCGACACGGTGCCGGCCGCGGGCGCGCCGGTCTCGGCGTCGACCAGGCTGGCGGCCGGCAGCGCCACTTGCGCGGTGCCGGCGGCGTTGCCGATGACGGCGCTGGCCGCAGCGGAGAAGGTCTGCGGCGCGGCGAGCTTCAGCAGGCGCACGCGGATGTCGGCCGTGCTGCCGGTGGCGAGTTTGACGACGGCGACGTTCGCACCGTGTTGGGTGGCTTCGACCTTGACGGTCACGCGCTCGGCCGGCGCGACGCCGGTCAGCGTGAAGCTGCCGTCGTTCGCGGTCTTCGTGCTCGCGCTGCCGGCCGTGACGGTGGCGTTGGCGACGGCCTGGTCGCTGTCCATGTCGACGACGTGCCCGGTGACGCTGGCGGTGGCCGGTGGCGGGTTGTTGCCGCCATCGTTCGAATCGCCGCCGCCGCACGCGGCGAGGGCGAGGCTGGCGAGCAGGGCGGCCAGCCCGTGGGTGAATGATTTCATCATCGGTGTCCCTTGGTGAGGATTGAGGAGGGCTTCAGGAAGAGGGCTTCAGCGGTTGCCGGCGGCTCGCGGCGCCAGCCCCTTCAGGTGCAGGTACAGCGCCTGCGCATCGGTGTCGTTCAGCGCCTGCAGCGATTCGAACGGCATCACGCGGCTGATCGCACTGCCGTCGGGGCGCCGGCCGCTGCGCAGCATCCGGACGAACGCGCCCGCATCGGCGTAGTGCGCCATCGCACTGGCGTCGCCCGGTGTCAGGTTCGCGGCGGCCGGCCATTCGGGCGGCGCACCGGGAATGCGCCCGCCCGACAGGCCGGCGCCGTGGCAGCCGATGCAGGCGTTCGCGACGTAGGCACCGTGCGCGGCGGTCGGCGCCTCGGGCACCGGCTGCGACGGTGGCAGCGCGTGGTCGATGATCTCGGCCGCGTCGTGGATCACGCCGGCGGCATACAGCGCCTTCACCGGCAGCGGGAACTCGATCACCGCGGGACCACCGGTCGCGGCCGGCATCTGCCGCAGCCAGGCGATCAGCGCGCCGAGGTCGGCATCGGTCAGCCGGTTGTAGTCCTCGCTCGGCATCACGATCGCCGGGCGGCCGTCGGGCTTCACGCCGTGGCGCACGGTGCGCACCCAGTCGGCCACCGTGTAGCGCTCGACCGCGCTGCCCGGCGCCGGCGTGATGTTGGGCGCGCGCACCCGCATGCCCTTGCCGTCGTTGACGACGTCCTTGCCGCCACCGTCGACGCCATGGCATTCGGTGCAGCCGCGCGACAGGTACAGGTACTTGCCGCGCGCGAGCCCGGCGTCATCGCCCGGCAGCGCCACCGGGCCGACTTGCAACGCGACCTGCCGCTGCATCTTGCGTTCGCCCAGCTGCGCACCGAGCACCAGGGCCGCGGCACCGGTGGCGACCAGGCCGCACAGCGCGAAGGCGCCGCGTTTCAACCATGTGTTCATCGTGAGGACTCCGGGTCAAGCGGGTGTTGCAGTGAGGCTCGCAGTGTTCCGGGAGCCTCATGCCGTCACATCGCCCGAAGGAGCCACCGGCCGCGTCAGCGAGGAGCCACCCCTTTCGGGGGAGCTGCGACTGCAACCAGTTGCAACAGCCCGCCGCCGTGGTTGACGACCTGGTGCTCCGCACCCGCCGGCACGATCAGCGTGCACGGTGCCTGGAAGCGCTGCGGCCCGTCGGGCAGCTGCAGCTTGCCGCTGCCCTGCAGCACGAGGATCGCCAGCTCGCCGTCATGGCGGTGGCAGCCGGTGGCCGCGCCCGGTTCCAGCTGCTGCGTCCAGGCTTCGAACGCATGGATTCCCTGCGCCGCCCCGGCGACGCCGACACGCGGGTTCGGGCCGTCCGGCGGGTCGCGGGGCAGGGCGCTGTGGCTGATGACAAGCATGCCGCGATGCTGCGGGCCGGCGGCCCTGGCCCGCATCGGCCGAAGGAGCCATCGGCCGCCGGACGGCGGGCCATCCCCTCATTTGAGGAGGTCGCGCAGCGCGCCGTGCCGGCGGTGCGCCGTCAGAATCCCGCGATGTCGTCGACCGCCCTCTCCGGAGCCGCTCCCCATGCCTTCGCGCTGGCCAAGATCCAGCCGCCGCGCCCGCGCACCAGCCTGGTCGGGCGGCCGGTGCTGGAGCATGCGCTGGGCGTGGCACTGCAACAGCAGCGGCTGACCTTGCTGCTCGCACCGGCGGGTTACGGCAAGACCTCGGCGCTGGCGCGGCAGATCCGCCTGCTGCCGCCGGGCACCGCGCTCGCGTGGGTGACGGCCGACGAGGACGACCAGCTGCCGCGCTTCCTCGCGTGCCTGGGCAGCGCGCTGGAGCCGCACGACCTGCCGTGGCGCGTCGACCCCGATGCGCTCGCCACGCTGGCGCTCGGCGAGCGCGGGCTGCGCGCGGTGGCCGACGAGCTCGTCAATGCGCTGGCCGGCGCCGAGCGCGCGCGTGGCCTGCTGGTGCTCGACGACGTGCACCGCATCGCCGACCCGCAGGTGTTCGAGCTGCTGCAGTTGCTGATCGAGCGGCTGCCGCAGCCGTGGGGTGTCGTGATGGCGAGCCGGCTGGAGCCGCCGCTCGCGATGGGCCGCTGGCGCGCGGCCGGCGAGCTCAGCGAGTTCCGGCAGTATGAACTGCGCTTCAGCGAGAACGAGGTGGCCGACCTGCTGGCGAGCGCCGGGATGCCGGCCGAGGCGGGGGCCGCGCGCGAACTGCTGGAGCGCACCGACGGCTGGCCTGCCGGGCTGCGCCTGAACCTGACGGCGCGGCCGGGTGCGCCCGGGGCGCGCGCCGGCGCGTTGACGCAGCGCCACCTGTTCGACTACCTCGCCGCCGAGGTGCTCGACGAGATGCCCGACGAGCTGCGCAGCTTCCTGCTGTGCTGCGCGGTGCTGCCCGAGCTGACCGTGGCACGCTGCGCGCACGTGAGCGGCTCGCCGCATGCGGCGCGGCTGCTGGCCGAGGTGGAGCGGCGCGGCCTGTTCGTCAGCGTGCTCGATGCCGACGAGCTGACGCTGCGGCTGCACGACCTGTTCCGTGATTTCCTCGAAGACCGGCTGCAGCGCGAGCGCGCCGCCGACCTGCCGGCGCTGTTGCGCCGCGCGGCCGAGGGCGAGGACGACCTGCCGCGCGCCGTCGGCTACCTGGCGCGGGCGGGCGCGTGGGACGAGGCGGCCCAGGCCGTGGCCGGGCGGGGCGCCGAGCTGCTGGCGATCGGCGGTGCGCCGAGCCTGGCGCGCATGCTGGCGCTGTTTCCACCGGCGGAGTTCGACGGGCGGCCCGAGCTGCATTTCCTGCGCGGGCTCAGCTGCTTCCCGAGCTTCGCGTTCGACACGATGCTGGCCGCGATGCAGCAGGCCGAAGCCGGCTTCCGCGCGGCCGGCCGCGATGCGCAGGCGTGGCGCGCGCGGGCCTATGCCTGCCTCGCGATGCAGAACATGGCGCAGACCGAGGTGGCCGCGCGCGAGCTGCCGAAGCTGCTGGCGCTGCCGCTGGACGACGGCACGCGCGCCTTCGTGTGCTTCGGCTCGGCGTGGGCGGCCTATGCGCAGGCGCGCGCGGCCGACGTGGCGCCGTGGTTCGAGCAGATGCTGCAGGCGCTGGAGCGGGTGCCCGAGCCGGCGGTGTGGGATGCCTGCTTCTTCCACAGCCTGATGGTCGGCATGCCGGGCATGGACGTGCTGCTGGAGCGCTTCGGCCAGCGCGCGACGGTGTTGTTCGGCGACACGCCGACGCAGCTGCGCGCCGGCGTGCTGCATGCGCGCGCATGGCTCGCGTTCTCGGCTGGGCGGCTCGACGAGGCCGAGCACTGGCTGGCGCGCGCCGACGAGGACTGCCGCTGGCTCGGCCGGCCGCGCAGCGTGCTGACCGAGAACCACATGGCGCACACGCTGATCGATGCGGTGTGCGGGCGGCGCGAGGCGGCGTATGCGGCGGCGCTGGAGGGCCGGCACGACCTCGCCGAGCACGGTTCGGCGCCGAACCGGCTGACGCACGAGTACGAGCTGCTCTTCACGCACAGCCGCGCGGCGTGGATCCTGCAGGACGAGGCGAGCTTGCGCGAACTGGATGCGCGGCTCGCGCAGGTGCTGAATCCGTACGAGTGGGCAGCGGCGTCATTCGACCGCAGCTTCAGCCGCGCATTCGTCGCGATGGTGGATGGGCGGCTGGCCGATGCGCAGGCGCTGCTCGCGCCGCTGGCGCTCGATCAGGAGCCGTCGTGCTTCTTCCCGGCAGGGCAGGCGACGGTGCTGCTGGCGGATGTGCGGCTGCGGCTCGGCGTGGTCGACGAGGCCGCGGCCACGCTACGGCCCTGGATTGCGCGGGCGATGGAGGGCGGTTCGGTCGGCGGCGCGCTGCTGTGCGGCTGGCCGGTGCTGCAGCGGCTGCGCGACACGCGCTGGGGCGAGCGCCTGTCGGCGGACGAGAAGGGGGTGCTCGCGAAGCTGGCGGCGACGCTCGCGCCGCGCGAGGACCCGGCGGTGCGCGCCGCGCGGCCGGGGGG
>NZ_JBFUFQ010000304.1:0-6070 GCF_056403355.1 Rhizobacter sp. P2_H3
CTCGAGGCCGGGCGGATCCCAGTCCGGCGGCAGCTCCGTGCCGGGCTCCTTGACCACGGTGAAGATCACCGGCGCATCGGCGGCGGCGGGCGGCGGCTCGACCGGTGCCGCGGCAGGCGCCGCGGCGGCAGCAGCTTCGACGGGCGGTCGGGGCCGCTTCGTCTCGACCTGGATCAGCGGCTCGGCCACCGGGGCCGCGGCGGCACTCCCGGTGTCGTGGTCGGCAGCAGCACCGTCCTCCACCTTCACGGCCGACTTGCGCTTGCGTGCCGGCTTCGGCGCAGCCTCCGCGGCATCACCCGCAGCAGCTTCCGCCGGCACAGCCTCGGCAGCCGTCGCCGGCGCGTCGGTGGCCGCGGCCTTGGTCGTGCGGCGACGCTTGGGCTTCGCGGCCGAGGCCTCGCCGCCTTCGGCGTCGGGAGGCAGGGTCGTCGAAGAGTCGTCAGCTTGGTTCATGCGGTGTGTCCTCGGGGGCGGCATCTGCCGCTGGCTCGGTATGGGAAGGGGAAGGGGCGGAGGGAACGGCCGCCAGGTCGGCGACCGGTTCGGCGAGGGATTCGGAAGGGGATTCGAAAGGAGACTCGGCGGGGGATCCGGCGGCGGGTTCTTCGACAGGTGCTTCGAGCGACACCTCGATCGCCAGCTCGCCGTCGAGCGGCAGCGCGCCTTGCTCCGGCTCCAGCAGTGACGGCTGGCCGGCCAGCGCCTCGGCCATCGCACCGGGGTTCAGCGCCGAGCTCTGCAGCATCGGCAACTGCTCCAGGCTCGCCAGCCCGAGGTCGTCGAGGAACTGCTTCGTCGTCGCGTACAGCGCCGGGCGGCCCGGGGCCTCGCGGTAGCCGATCGCGTCGATCCAGCCGCGGTCCTCGAGCTGCTTGACGATCTGGCTGCTGACGGTGACGCCGCGGATGTCCTCGATGTCGCCGCGCGTGACCGGCTGGCGGTACGCGATGATCGCCAGCGTCTCCATCACGGCCCGCGAATACTTCGGCGGCTTCTCGGGGTTCAGCCGGTCGAGGTACTCGCGCATCTCCGGGCGGCTCTGGAAGCGCCAGCCATGGGCCAGCGCCACCAGCTCGACCCCGCGCTCCTCCCAGTCGCGCATCAACTCGTCGAGCAGCGCACGCAGGGTGTCGGGGCCGAGTTCGTCGGCAAACAGCGCGCGCATGTCACGCATGGGCATCGGCTGCTGGGCGCAGATGAGCGCGGTCTCAAGGACGCGCTTTGCATCCTGTGTGTTCATTGACGTTCGTTCACATCCTCAGCCGGCTCGGCCGGCAGGCATTCAGGGGGCGGGCTCCGCTCGCATCGGCCTTCGCTCGAATCCCGCGGCGCACCGGTGGACGCACCGGGTTGTCGCTGGGATGTCGCTGGGTTGGCGAAGGCTGTCGAGTGTGGAGCGTCTGGTCCGAAGCGCCGTCTTGACGGCTTGGCGCTGAGAACCAGCCTGCGCGCCATTCACATCGGCGCTGCAGTTCACATCATCGCTCCCTGGGTGGCAGCGATTGTGCGCCATTGTATAGGCCCTGCGATGACCCTGTCACGGGGCTTTCTCGGAGGCCTCGATCACCTGCTGCCAGGCCTGCGCCAGATCGGCGGGCGGGGCCGCCTCGAACTGCATCGGGCGGCCGTCCACCGGGTGCGCGAAACCCAGGCGCGCCGCATGCAGTGCCTGCCGGGCCAGCCCCAGGCCCGGGCGCCCGCCGTACAGCGCGTCCGACAGCAGCGTGTGGCCGCGCGTGGCCAGGTGCACGCGGATCTGGTGGGTGCGCCCGGTGTGCAGCTTGCAGCGCACCGCGCTCACCGCGCCTTCGTCGAACTCCGCGAGCGCCACCCGGGTCACGTCGGTCTGCGCCGGCTTGCCGCCGCCGACCACGGCCATCTTGACGCGCGATTGCGGGTCGCGCGCGAGCGGCGCGTCGATGCGGAACGGCTGCGCCGGCACCCGCCCGTGCGCCAGCGCCTGGTACTCGCGCTGCACCTCGCGGGCGGCGATGGCCCGCACCAGCGCGGTCACCGCCGGCAGGGTCTTGCCGATCACCATCAACCCCGAGGTGTCCTTGTCGAGCCGGTGCACGATGCCGGCGCGCGGCAGCGTGGCCGCGGCCGGGTGGTGCGCCAGCACCCCGTTGAGCAGCGTGCCCGACCAGTTGCCGGCGGCCGGGTGCACCACCATGCCGGCGGGCTTGTCGACCACGATCAGCGCGTCGTCCTCGAACACGATGGCCAGCGCCATCGCCTCGGGGCGGAAGGCGCGGCTCTCGGGCGTCGGCACCAGCTCGACCACCAGCTGCTGGCCGGCCGACACCTTGCGCGAGGCCTGCGTCGCCGGGCGATCGTCGACCCACACATGGCCGCCCTCGATCAGCGTCTGCAGGTGGTTGCGCGAGAACTCGCCGGCCATCGCGACCAGCGCCTTGTCGAGCCGCACGCCGTGCAGGCTGCGATCGATCAGCGCGACGCGGCGCTCGGGGGCCTCGCCGGCGCCGACCTCCAGGCCCTCGTCATCGGGATCGCCAGGAAGCAGCGCCGGGTCGCTGGGGGGGTGAACCATATAATCGCCGCTCTTCTTTCGACAGGAAGCGCCGCGGCAGTGGCGCCACGAGGCTCATGAATGTGATTCGCTTGGTTGGCCGGTGGTCGGGCCTGGCATCGGCAGCCGTGTTGGCCGCCCTGCTCGCAGCCTGTGGCTCGACCCCGAAAGACGAAACGGCCGGGATGACCGTCGAGAAATTGTATGCAGAGGCGAAGTCCGAAGCCGATGCCGGCAGCTACGACCGTGCATTGAAGCTCTACGAGCGCCTCGAAGGCCGCGCCGCCGGCACGCCGCTCGCGCAGCAGGCCACGCTGGAGCGAGCGTACCTGAACTACAAGACGGGCGAGAAGGCGACGGCGCTGTCGATCCTCGAGCGCTTCCTGAAGCTGCACCCGACCAGCCCGGCCTTCGACTACGCACTGTACCTGCAGGGCGTCGTCAACTTCAACGACAACCTCGGCCTGTTCAGCAGCATCGCGCGGCAGGACCTGTCCGAGCGCGACCAGCAGGCCTCGAAGGACTCGTACCAGTCGTTCAAGCAGCTGGTCGACCAGTTCCCGCAGTCGAAGTACACGCCGGACGCGCAGGCGCGCATGCGCTACATCGTCAACTCGCTGGCGGCCTACGAAGTGCACGTCGCCCGCTACTACTACCGGCGCGGCGCCTATGTGGCCGCCGCCAACCGCGCCCAGCAGACGGTGCAGGAATTCCAGCAGAGCCCGGCGACCGAAGAGGCACTGCACATCATGGTGCTGAGCTATGACAAGCTCGGGCTGCAGCAGCTGCGCGACGACGCCGGGCGCGTCTTGCGCAAGAACTATCCGAACAGCGAGTTCATCGCGTCCGAGCCGCTGCCGGCGACGGCGCAATAGAACTCAGAATGGAAGCGCCTGCGCCTGCAGGCCTTCCAGCCACTCCAGGGCTTCGGCCTCGGCCATCACCCGCGTCATCGGCGGCAAGGCATCGCGCAGCCGCTTGCCGTAGTTCATGCCGGCCATGCGCGGATCGCAGACCACCAGCAGCCCGCGGTCGGTCTCGCTGCGGATCAGGCGCCCCGCGCCCTGCTTCAGCGACACCGCCGCCTCGGCGATGAAGTAGTCCGAGAACGGGTTGCGGCCCTCGCTCTCCAGGCGCTTGACGCGCGCCTCGACCAGCGGGTCGTTCGGCGGCGGGAACGGCAGCTTGTCGATCATCACGCACTGCAGCGCGTCGCCCGGCACGTCGATGCCCTCCCAGAAGCTCTGCGAGCCGACCAGCACCGAGCGCGGCTGCGCGAGGAACTGCTGCAGCAGCTGGCGCTTCGGCATCGAGCCCTGCATCAGCACCTGGATGTTGTCGCCCTCGGATTCGAAGGTGTCGCGCAGCCGTTCGCCCACCGTCTGCAGCGCCCGCAGCGTGGTGGTCAGCACGAAGGTGCGCCCGCCCAGCGCCCGCGCACAGCGCGCGGCCAGCGCGGCCACGGCCGGCGGGTGCCCGGGCTCGTTCGGCTTCGGGAAGGCGGCGGGAATGTAGAGCCGCGCATGCGCGGCGTAGTCGAACGGGCTGCCCACCCGCAGCGTCAGCGCGTCTTCGAGCCCGGCCGATTCGGTGAACCACGACAGCCGCTCGTCGTCGCCGAGCGTGGCCGACGTGAAGATCCAGGCGCGCGGCGCCGCATCCATCTGCTCGCGCAGCGCGTCGCGGATGTCCAGCGGCGACTCGACCAGCCGCGCCTGGTGCGGCGACAGGTCGATCCAGCGCACGCAGCCCGGCGCGGCCGGCTGCTCGAACTGCGCGGCCATGCGGCGGAAGTTCTGCGCCCGCTCCATCAGCTTCGAGAAATCGGGGGCGATCTCGCTGACGGTGTCGAGGCCGCGCTGGGCCGCCTCGCAGGCCTGCGCCACGCCCTGCAGCGCGGTGCCGAAATCCGCCCGCTCGGCGCGTTCGTCCCAGCGCAGCTTCAGGCTGCCGCGCACCTCGCGCAGCGGGCCGGCGGCGGCCATGCGCAGATCGCGCGCCGCCTTGTCGCAGGCGGCGGCCAGTTCCTGCCATGGCGCGAGCCCGCGCGCCAACTGCAGCCCGGCGCCGAGCATGTCGCGGGCGAAGTCGATCACCTGCCCGGTGCCGAGCGTCGTGCCGAGGAAGGCGACGCCGGCCTCGGCGAGCTGGTGCGCCTCGTCGAACACCGCCACCTCGACGCTCGGCAGCAGCTCGGCCACGCCCGAGTCGCGCAGCGCCATGTCGGCGAAGAACAGGTGGTGGTTGACGACCACCAGGTCGGCCGCCATCGCCTCGCGCCGCGCCTTCATCACATGGCACTGGCGGTAGTCGGGGCACTCGCTGCCGAGGCAGTTGTCGCGGGTGGAGGTGACCAGCGGGATCACGCTGGAGCGCTCGTCGAGCCCGTCGAGCTCGGCCAGGTCGCCGCTGGTGGTGGCGCGCGACCAGGTCTCGATCTTGGCCAGCGTGCGCACCGCCCAGCGGTCTGGCAGCTGGGCCGACTGGCGCGCCTGGTTCATGCGGTGCGTGCAGAGGTAGCTGGCGCGGCCCTTCAGCAGCGCAATCGTCAGCGGCAGCCCGAGCGCATCGCGCAGGCGCGGCAGGTCGCGCAGGAAGAGCTGGTCCTGCAGGCTCTTGGTGGCGGTGCTGACGAGCGCCCGCGCGCCCGACAGCAGCGTCGGCACCAGGTAGGCGAAGGTCTTGCCGACGCCGGTGCCCGCCTCGGCGACCAGCGCATGCCGCCCGTCGATCGCCTGCGCCACCTGCTGCGCCATGCGCTGCTGCACCTCGCGCTCGACATAGCGCGGATCGGCCTGCGACAACGCGCCGCCCTGGGCGAAGGCTTCGGCGACGGCCTCTTCGAGCGGAGTCAGATCAGGCGGGTTCGGGAGGGTCAAGCTGGGTTTCCAGTTTCGCGATCTGGTCGCGCAGGGCCAGGCGCCGCTTCTTGAGCCGGCGCATCGCGAGTTCGTCGTCGGAGTGCTCGCCAGCCACGCGGTCGATCAGGCTGTCGAGGTCGGCGTGTTCGATGCGAAGCTCGATCAGGCGGCGCTGCGGCGAGTGCAGGTTGTCGTCCATCGAGGAGAACGTCGCGGAGTATTGCAGGTGGGCGTGGGGGCAAAGCGATTATAGTTTTCGCCCATGAGCACACCCCCAGGATATCGGCTGAATGCCGCCACCGGCATGCACCGCGGCGACCGCGCCTACCAGCAGGACCAGGTCGAGATCCTGCCCCATCACCGGGTTCCCGGGTGTGCCCTGGCGGTGCTGGCCGACGGCATGGGCGGCAAGAGCGGCGGTCGCAAGGCCGCCGACCAGGTGGTGCTGACGGCACGCCAGCTGTTCGAGCGCTACAGCCCGAACCAGGACGATCCCTCCGAGCTGCTGAAGCAACTGGTGCTCGAAGCGCACCTGATGATCAAGCTGACGGCGATCACCGCCGAGGAAGAGCCGCACAGCACCGCGGTGGCCTACCTGATCAGCCCCTCGCGCGAGTGCGACATGATCCATGCCGGCGATTCGCGCTGCTACCACTTCCGCGGGCCGGACATGGTC
>NZ_JBFUFQ010000305.1:0-6032 GCF_056403355.1 Rhizobacter sp. P2_H3
CGCGAAGGCCGGGCCGCCGGCCGCATCGTGCGCGATGCCGGGCGGTCGCTGGCCGTGCCGGCGGCGGTGACGCTGCTCGCGCTGTGGGCYGCGCCGCGCCAGCTGCCGCTGCTGCTGCAAAGCCTGCTGACGCTCGCGATCGTCACGCCGCTCGGGCCCCTGGTCTACCGGCTCGCGTACCGGCCGCTGGCCGACGCGTCGGTGCTGGTGCTGCTGATCGTCTCGGTCGGCGTGCATTTCGCGCTGACCGGCCTGGGCCTGCTGTTTTTCGGCGCCGAGGGCTTTCGCAACCCGAGCTTCTGGGACGAGCGCTTTCGCGCCGGGCCGCTGATGCTGTCGGGGCAGGCGCTGATCATCTTCTTCGTCTCGGCCGCGCTGATCGTCGGGCTGTGGCTGTTCTTCGGGCGCACGCTGCAGGGCAAGGCCTTGCGTGCGACAGCAGTGAACCGGCTCGGCGCGCGGCTGATGGGCATCTCGACCGACGGCGCCGGCCGCTGGAGCATGGGACTCGCGGCCTTCATCGGTGCGCTGTCGGGCCTGCTGATCGGCCCGACCACGACGATGTTCTACGACACCGGTTTCCTGATCGGCCTGAAGGGCTTCGTCGCGGCGATCTTCGGCGGGCTCGCGAGCTACCCGGGCGCGGCGGCCGGCGCGCTGTTCGTCGGCTGGCTCGAATCGTTCGGCTCGTTCTGGGCCAGCGCCTACAAGGAGGTGATCGTCTTCACGATGATCCTGCCGGTGCTGCTGTGGCGCAGCTTCACGCACGGCGAATCCGATGACGAGTAGAAGCTGGTTCCTCGTTGCGTTCGCCGCTGTGCTGGCGCTGCTGCCGCAGTTGCCGGTGCCGGAGTTCTGGATCACGCAGCTGAACTACATCGGGCTGTACGCGCTGGTCGTGATCGGCCTCGTGCTGCTGACCGGCATCGCCGGACTGACCTCGTTCGGCCAGGCGGCATTCGTCGGCCTCGGCGCGTACAGCAGTGCATGGCTCACGTTGACTCTCGGCTGGTCGCCGTGGCTCGCGGTGTTCGGCGGGCTCGCGCTGACGGCGCTCGCCGCGCTGCTGCTCGGCTGGATCACGCTGCGCATGTCGGGCCACTACCTGCCGCTCGCGACCATCGCCTGGTGCCTGAGCCTGTACTACCTGTTCGGCAACCTGGAGGCGCTGGGCCGCTACGACGGCTTGCTCGGCATCGTGCCGATCGGGTTCTTCGGCCTGCCGCTGAACACCGGCCGCAGCTTCTTCTACCTGCTGTGGGCGCTGGTGCTGCTGGCGGCGCTGGCGGCCACGCAGCTGCTCGATTCGCGCAGCGGCCGCGCGCTGCGGGCGCTGAAGGGCGGCAGCACGATGCCCGAGGCGATGGGCATCGATACCTTCCGCGCGAAGGTCGCGGTGTTCGTGCTCGCGGCGCTGCTGGCGAGCCTGTCGGGCTGGTTGTTCGCGCACTTCCAGCGCAGCGTCAATCCGTCGCCGTTCGGCCTGAAGATGGGCATCGAATACCTCTTCATGGCGGTGATCGGCGGCGTCGGCCACGTGTGGGGCGCACTCGCCGGCGCGGCCGTCGTCAAGCTGCTGGAGGACCAGCTGCAGGTGCTGCTGCCGCGGCTGCTCGGTGGCAGCGGCAGCTACGAGGTGATCGTGTTCGGCGTGCTGCTGGTGGGGGTGCTGCAGTACGCGCGCGACGGGCTGTGGGCCGCGGTCGTCGCACGGCTGCCGCGGCGCGTGCGCCAGCGCGACTGGGCCGATGCGCAGCCGCTGCCCGAAGCGGCGCGGCCGCCGCACGGCGAGCTGGTGCTTGACGTGCAGTCGGTGCGCAAGGAGTTCGGCGGGCTGGTCGCGGTGAACGACGTGAGCTTCCAGGTGCGGGCCGGCGAGATCGTCGGGCTGATCGGGCCGAACGGCGCCGGCAAGTCGACCACCTTCAACCTGGTGAGCGGCGTGCTGCCGCTGACGCGCGGCGAGGTGCGGCTGCGCGGCGAGCGCATCGACGGGCTGCCGTCGCGTGGCATTGCACGGCGCGGCGTGTCACGCACCTTCCAGCACGTGAAGATGGTGCCGGAGATGACGGTGCTGGAGAACGTCGCGCTCGGTGCCCACCGGCGCGGACGGCGCGGCATGCTGGCGGCGATGCTGCGGCTGGACCGCGACGAGGAGCGCCGGCTGCTGCGCGAGGCCGAGCGCCAGCTGCAACGCATCGGCATGGCCGACCGCGCCGACGAACTGGCTGGCAACCTGGCACTCGGGCCGCAGCGGCTGATGGAGATCGCGCGCGCGCTGAGCGCCGATCCGTCGCTGCTGCTGCTGGACGAGCCGGCCGCCGGCTTGCGCCACCAGGAGAAGCGGGCGCTGGCCGAGGTGCTGCGGCAGCTGCGCGCCGAGGGGCTGTCGATCCTGCTGGTCGAGCACGACATGGACCTGGTCATGGACGTGAGCGACCGCATCGTCGTGATGGAGTTCGGCACGCGGCTGATGCAGGGCACGCCGGCCGAGGTGCAGGCGAGCGAGGCGGTGCGCGCGGCCTACCTGGGCACGGAGCACTGAACGATGGCGGCTCCAATGCTCGACGTTATCGACCTGCACGCCGGCTACGGCCGCGCCGAAGTGCTGCGTGGCATCCGGCTGCAGGCCGCAGCGGGCAGCGTCGTCACCGTGATCGGCCCGAACGGCGCCGGCAAATCGACGCTGTTGAATGCGCTGATGGGCGTGCTGCCGTCGCGCGGGTCCATCCAATGTCAGGGCAATGCGATCGACGCGCTGCCACTCGAAGCACGCGTCGACCGCGGCATCGCCCTCGTGCCCGAGACCCGCGCGCTGTTCGGCAGCATGCCGGTCGAGGACAACCTGCGACTCGGCGCGTGGCGCCTGCGGCAGCGTGGGCCGCAAGCCGCACGCGACGCGATGGAGCGGGTGTTCGCGCTGTTCCCGCGCCTGCAGGAGCGGCGCGGCCAGTTGGCCGGCACGCTGTCGGGCGGCGAGCGGCAGATGCTGGCGGTGGGCCGCGCGCTGATGGGCGAGCCCTCGCTGCTGATGCTCGACGAGCCGAGCCTCGGCCTCGCGCCGCTGGTGGTGCGAGAGATCTTCCGCACCATTGCCGCGCTGCGCGCGACCGGCGTGACGATCCTGCTGGTCGAGCAGAACGCGCGCGCCGCGCTGGAGGTGGCCGACCATGCCTACGTGCTGGAGATGGGCGAGATCGTGCTGCAAGGCCCGGCCGGCGAGCTGGCGCAGGACCCGCGCGTGATCGACACCTACCTCGGCGCGGCGCGCTCCAGCGGACCCCGCTGATGGTGGAGGCGCTCGACACCTCGCGGCTGGAGCACCTGGTCGGCTATGCGGCGACGCGGGCCTCGGTGCAGCTGAAGCGCTCGTTCGTGCGCCACCTCGGGCCGCTGGAGCTGAAGGCGGTGGAGTTCTCGATCCTGGTGCTGGTGGCGGCCAACGAGCGCGTGAACCAGAAGCAGCTCGGCCAGGCGCTCGACGTGTCGGCACCGAACATGGCGGTGACGCTGGACCGCATGGTCGAACGCGGCTGGGTGCAGCGGGTGCGCTGCAGCGACGACCGGCGCTCGCAGCGCATCGAGCTGACGCCGGCCGGGCGCAAGCTGACGGCGCGCGCCGAGAAGATCGCCGCGACGATGGAGGACGACGCGTTGGCGGTGCTGTCGGCGCGCGAGCGTGGGACGCTGATCCGGCTGCTGATGCGCGTCGCGGCCGGCGCCGGCTAGAGCGGCTGCAACTCCGGCCCGCGCAGCCCGACCAGCAAGGCCCGCCCGCTGTCGTCGACGCGGAACTCGCCGAAGCGCGCCCCCGACCAGCGCTGTGCCTCGCCTTCGCGGAAGAACCAGGCATCGGTGACGAGGATCCAGCGGCCGTCCTTCGGTGTCAGCTCGATGCGCAGTTCGTCGGCCGCGAGCGGCGTGCCGTTGTCGAGCCGCAGCAGCACCAGCACGCCACGCCCGTCGCGCCGCGCGACCGCATGCGGTCGCTGTGCGCGCAGCAGGTCGTCGTCGAGGCCCTGCTCCAGCGCGGCCGGCAGGCGGAAGTTCAGCCGCATGAAGTCGCCTTGCATCAGCGAGCGCGGATCGGCCGGCGCGAGCTCGATGAACACCGGCTGGCCGTGCGCGATCAGCGATTCCTTCTGCCAGATGGCGAGGTTCGCGACCCCCAGCACGGCAGCGGCGCAGAC
Source organism: Rhizobacter sp. P2_H3 (assembly GCF_056403355.1). NCBI lineage: Bacteria > Pseudomonadati > Pseudomonadota > Betaproteobacteria > Burkholderiales > Sphaerotilaceae > Rhizobacter > Rhizobacter sp. P2_H3. Next base: position 4,191 of record NZ_JBFUFQ010000305.1, read on the forward strand.
GGCGATGCCCCAGCGCTGCGGCCCGGTGGGGGCTGCGGCACGTGCTGCAATCCCGCTCGGCTCGCGCCGCGGCCTGCCCCAGCGCGCCAGCAACGCGAGCACCGCGCCGGCCGCCACCATCAGCAAGGCCTTGTGCGCGAGCGGCCAGGCCAGTTGGTAATAGAACGCGCCGATGATCCAGGCCGCGGCCACGCCGGCCGCGGCGGCCAGGCGCCAGCGCCGCGTGGTCGCGCTCAGCGCGAGCGCCAGCAGCACCGCGCCGAGCGTGGGCATCAGCCAGGCCAGCAGCGCRAGCACCGCGGCCACGCCGGCCAGCCACGGCTGCCGCAGTCCCGGCCAGCGATGCGCGGCCCACAGCGCACCCGCGACGGCCAGCGCCAGCGACGCGGCCTGCTGCAGCGAGCCGATCCAGCGGTGGCCGTCATCGACGCTGCGAGCCACATCGCCTGCGAAGCCGGTCAGGTTCGCGCCGACCAGGAAGGTCATGCCGGCCCACCACGCGAGGCCGCACAGCGTCGCGAGCAGCCAGCCGGCACTGAGCGGCTCGACGACGGCGGCGTGCACCGGTGCGATGCGGCGCACCAGCACATGCGCAGCCACCCAGGCCGCGGCGCAGCCGTGCCATGCGAGCCAGAACACGCCGAGGCGCGTGGCGTGCGAGCCGCGCCACGGGTCGATCGCCAGTGCGAGCGCCAGCATCACCGCCGCCAGTGCACCGAGCAGCGCGCGCAGCCAATCGGCCCGCACCAGCACCGCGACGGCGAGCGCCACCGTGCCGAGCGTCGCGAAGGCGAGGGCATCCGGCAGGTCGCGGAACAGCCCGAAGGCGAGCGCGCCGCCGCCGACGATCAGCCCCGGCACCGCGAGCTGCTCGACGAACAACGGCACCTGCCGCGCATGCAGCACCACCAGCGAGCCGGCCAGCACCAGCAGCCCGACCACGTAGGGCCCGGCGCCGCGCGTGACGAAGTCGCCGAACAGCATGCCGACGAAGATGATCAGCGGGACCGCTGCCAGCCAGGCGCCGAGGCCGGTCAGCAGCACGACCGGCCACGGCCGGTTCTCGGTGGGCGCCATCAGGGAATCGCTCATGCGGTGGCTCCGGTGCGTGCGTGGCGGCGTGCGAGGTGCATCACGCCCGAGACGCTGGCGGCCAGCAGGCCGGCGGCGGACAGGCCCAGCAGCAGCAGCCGGCCGATCTCGTCGCCACCGCTGTGGCGATCGAACAGCAAGTGCGTGAGCCCGGCGACGAGCAGCGCGTTCAGCCCGAGGGCCACGGCGCTGAGCCCGTAGATGTCGAACAGGTGCCGATTGGCCAGCACCACCGCGGCGATGCCCAGCACCGCCAGCGCCAGCGCGTAGTGCGCGCCGCTGCGGTCACCGAACACCGCGCTGGCGCCGCTCACGCAGACCATCACGACGGCCAGCGTCACCGCGGTGCGCTCGCCCCACAGGCCGCCACCGGTGAGGCGCTGCCACGCCGGATGCAGCGCGGCCACCAGCGCGATCGCCGCGCTCCAGCCGATCAGGTGGGCCGGCAGGTCCTGCGGCTCGATGCGCCAGCGGTGACCGGTGTGCGCGACGATCCACAGCGAGATGCCGCTCATCGCAACCAGCGCGAACGGGGCCCACAGCACGTCGCTGCGCGCGCCCAGGCACAGCGGCAGCGCGAGCGCGGCCCACAGCGCGAACAGCTGCCAGGCGTCGGCGCCGGTCTGGTAGGTCTGGCCGAAGAAGGCGAACAGGCCGCCGATCCCGAGCAGCGCCAGCAGCCCGAGCGGCGCGCGCAAGGCGGGCCGCCACAGCGCGCCGGCGCACATCACCACGACGCTGCCTTGCAGC
>NZ_JBFUFQ010000306.1:0-5979 GCF_056403355.1 Rhizobacter sp. P2_H3
GTGGAGAGCATCGCCGCCGCGGCCGACGGCGGCAAGAGCAGCTTCGTCGGATCCGAGATCGCGAAGAACGACCGCCCCGAGCTGACGGCCGCGAAGATCATCGTCTCGGGCGGCCGCGCGCTCGGCTCCAGCGACAAGTTCAACGAGGTGCTGACGCCGCTGGCCGACAAGCTCGGCGCCGCGCTGGGTGCGAGCCGCGCCGCGGTGGACGCCGGCTACGCGCCGAACGACTGGCAGGTCGGGCAGACCGGCAAGATCGTCGCGCCGCAGCTGTACATCGCGGCCGGCATCTCGGGCGCGATCCAGCACCTGGCCGGCATGAAGGATTCGAAGGTGATCGTCGCGATCAACAAGGACCCCGAGGCACCGATCTTCAGCGTGGCCGACTATGGCCTCGAGGCTGATCTCTTCACGGCCGTGCCGGAGCTGGTGAAGGCCCTGTAAGACCCGGAGCCTGCGCCGCAAGCAGTGCCCCGCAAGCCCGTTGGCTCGATCGAATCAACGGGCTTTCTTTTGCCTGAACGAGAACAAGGAGACAACGATGAGCTACATCGCCCCCGTCAAGGACATGCTGTTCTGCATGAAGGAACTCGCCGGACTGGAGGCCGTGGCGCAGCTGCCCGGCTTCGAGGACGCCGGGCTGGAGACGGCGCAGGCGGTGCTCGAGGAATGCGCGCGCTTCAACCAGGAGGTGCTCGCGCCGCTGAACTTCGAGGGCGACAAGAACCCGTCGTCGTGGAAGGATGGCCAGGTCACCACCACGCCCGGCTTCAAGCAGGCCTTCCGCCAGTTCGCCGAAGGCGGCTGGCAGGGCTTGCAGCATCCGTCGGATTTCGGCGGGCAGAACCTGCCGAAGACGATCGGCGCGGCCTGCATCGAGATGCTCAACAGCGCCAACATGAGCTTCGCGCTGTGCCCGCTGCTGACCGATGGCGCGATCGAGGCGCTGCTCACCGCCGGCACCCCCGAGCAGCAGGCGCTGTTCCTGCCGAAGATGATCTCCGGCGAGTGGACCGGCACGATGAACCTGACCGAGCCGCAGGCCGGCTCCGACCTCGCACTGGTGCGCACGCGCGCCGAGCCGCAGCCCGACGGCAGCTACAAGATCTTCGGCACCAAGATCTTCATCACCTACGGCGAGCACGACATGGCGGGCAACATCGTCCACCTGGTGCTGGCCCGCGTGGTCGGCGCACCCGAGGGCGTGAAGGGCATCAGCCTGTTCCTGGTGCCGAAATTCCTGGTGAATGCCGACGGCTCGCTGGGCGCGCGCAACGATGCGCACTGCGTGAGCATCGAGCACAAGCTGGGCATCAAGGCCAGCCCGACCGCGGTGCTGCAGTTCGGTGACCATGGGGGGGCCGTCGGGCAATTGATCGGCCAGGAGAACCGCGGCCTCGAGTACATGTTCATCATGATGAACGCGGCCCGCTATGCGGTGGGCATGCAGGGCATCGCGGTGGCGGAGCGGGCCTACCAGAAGGCGGTGGCCTATGCGAAGGACCGCGTGCAGTCGCGCCCGGTCGACGGCTCGGTGGCCGGCAGCGCGAGCATCATCCACCACCCCGACGTGCGCCGCATGCTGATGACGATGCGCGCCCTGACCGAAGGCTGTCGCGCGATGGCGCTGACGGCCGCGGCCGCCTACGACGCCGCGCATGCGCACCCCGATGCCGAGGTGCGCCAGCAGAACCAGGCCTTCTACGAGTTCATGGTGCCGCTGGTGAAGGGCTACAGCACCGAGATGAGCCTGGAGGTGACGAGCCTCGGCGTGCAGGTGCACGGCGGCATGGGCTTCATCGAGGAGACCGGTGCGGCGCAGTACTACCGCGACGCGAAGATCCTGACCATCTACGAGGGCACGACCGCGATCCAGGCGAATGACCTGGTCGGCCGCAAGACGGCGCGCGACGGCGGCCGGACCGCGAAGGCGATCGCCGCGCAGATCGAGAAGACCGAGGCCGAGCTGGCACGGCGCGACAGCGTGGCCGCGCGTGCGGTGCTGAAGCGGCTGGCCGTGGCGCGCGAGGCCTTCGTGCAGGTGGTCGAGTTCGTGGCCGGATCGACGAAGGCGCATCCGAACGCGGTGTTCGCCGGCTCGGTGCCGTACCTGATGCTGGCCGGCAACCTGATGGCCGGCTGGCAGCTGGCGCGGGCGCTGCTGGTGGCCGAGACGCAGCTGGCCGCGAAGGAAGGGGATGCGAGCTTCCTCCAGTCCAAGGTCGCCACCGCACGCTTCTATGCCGAGCACATCCTGAGCCGCGTGCCCGGCCAGCGCGATGCCATCCTCGACGGCGCCGACAGCGTGATGGCGCTGGCGATGGACGCATTCTGATCTGTCAATTCAACGGAGACCCGCCTTGTCGCTTCCGCCCGTTCTGCAGAACCTGCCGCTGCCGGTGATCGGCTCGCCGCTGTTCATCATCAGCAACCCGAAGCTCGTGATCGAGCAGTGCAAGGCCGGCATCGTCGGCGCGATGCCGGCGCTGAACGCGCGCCCGGCCGAGCTGCTCGACGAGTGGCTGGCCGAGATCACCGAGACGCTGGCCGCGCACGACCGCGCGCACCCGGAGCGCCCGGCCGCGCCGTTCGCGATCAACCAGATCGTGCACAAGAGCAACGACCGGCTCGATCACGACATGGCGCTGTGCGCGAAGTACAAGGTGCCGGTCATCATCACCTCGCTCGGCGCGCGCACCGACGTGAACGACGCGGTGCACGCCTGGGGCGGCATCGTGCTGCACGACGTCATCAACAACTTCTTCGCGAAGAAGGCGATCGAGAAGGGCGCCGACGGGCTGATCGCGGTGGCGGCCGGTGCCGGCGGCCATGCGGGCGTGAAGAGCCCGTTCGCGTTGGTGCAGGAGATCCGCACCTGGTTCGACGGCCCGCTTGCGCTGAGCGGCTCGATCGCGAGCGGCGATGCGATCCTGGCGGCGCGGGCGATGGGTGCCGACCTGGCCTACATCGGCTCGGCCTTCATCGCGACCGACGAAGCACGCGCGAGCGACGACTACAAGCAGATGATCGTCGCCAGCAGCAGCGACGACATCGTCTACAGCAACCTCTTCACCGGCGTGCACGGCAACTACCTGAAGGGCTCGATCGTGAAGGCCGGGCTCGACCCGGAGAACCTGCCCGAGAGCGACCCGAGCAAGATGAACTTCGGCGGCGATGCGCGCAAGGCCTGGAAGGACATCTGGGGCTGCGGGCAAGGGATCGGGGCGATCGATTCGGTGGTGCCGGCGCGCGTGCTGGTGGAGCGGCTGCACGGGGAGTACGAGGCGGCGCGGCGCAGGCTGGCGGTGGCCTGAAGGGATTCGCGCCGGATCCTTCCCTGGCAATCCCGGTTGACGCTGCGGGTTCGCCGCGCGCACAGTGCCACCGCGCATGTCGCGCGAGGAGACCGCCATGAAGAACATGTCCCGTCCGGCGCTGATGCTGTCCGGCGCCTTGCTGTTTTCCCTCGGCCTGGCCACCGGCCTCACCGCCCAGACGCTCACCGATTCGCCGCAGCGCGCCGAGCAGAAGCGCACAGACCTGAGCGGCACGCCCAACATGGAGGTGATCGCGTCGATCGTCGAGCTGAAGCCGGGCCAGAGCAGCAACCTGCATGTGCACCACGGCGTGGAGRCCTTCCACGTGCTGCAGGGCGCGATGGTGCAGGCGCCGGGCAAGGATGCCTCGATGATGCCCACCGGCCTGACCGGGCTGAACCTGCGCGACGTGCAGCACGGCAGCTTCAAGGTGGTCGGCGACATACCCTTGAAGTTGTTCACGGTGCACATCGTCGACAAGAATGCACCGCTGTACGACTTCGTCAAATGACACCCCGGGCACCATGACCTACACCGCCGCGGCCGACCGCTACGAGACCATGACCTACCGCCGCTGCGGCCGCAGCGGCCTGAAACTGCCGGCGCTGTCGCTCGGCCTGTGGCACAACTTCGGCGATGCCACGCCGCTCACCGAGCAGCGCGCGCTGCTGCGCACCGCCTTCGACCTCGGCATCAACCACTTCGACCTCGCCAACAACTACGGCCCGCCGTACGGCAGCGCCGAGACCAATTTCGGGCGCCTGCTGCGCGAGGATTTCAAGCCCTACCGCGACGAGCTGGTGATCTCCACCAAGGCCGGCTACGACATGTGGCCGGGCCCGTACGGGCAGGGCGGCGGCTCGCGAAAATACGTGCTCGCGAGCCTCGACCAGAGCCTGCGGCGCATGGGCCTGGACTACGTCGACATCTTCTACTCGCACCGCTTCGATGCCGCCACGCCGCTGGAGGAAACCGCCTCGGCGCTCGCGACCGCGGTGCAGTCGGGCCGCGCGCTGTACGTCGGCATCTCGTCGTACTCGGCCGGCAAGACGGCCGAGATGGMGCGGCTGCTGCGCGAGCGTGGCGTGCCGTTGCTGATCCACCAGCCGTCGTACAGCCTGCTGAACCGCTGGATCGAAGGCGAGCTGCTCGCGACACTCGAGGGCGAAGGCGCCGGCTGCATCGCCTTCAGCGCGCTCGCGCAGGGGCTGCTGACCGACAAGTACCTGAACGGCGTTCCGGCGGATGCGCGCATCAACAAGCCGGGCGGTGGCTCGATGAAGGCGGAACACCTCTCGGCCGCCAACCTGGAGCGCGTGCGCGCGCTGCGGGCGATCGCGCAGCGGCGCGGGCAATCGCTCGCCCAGATGGCGCTGGCCTGGGTGCTGCGCGACCCGCGCGTGACGACCGCGCTGATCGGCGCGAGCCGGCCCGAGCAGTTGCGCGAGAACGTGGCAGCCCTGTCACGGCTGGATTTCAGCGCGCAGGAGCTGGCCGAGATCGACCGGCACGCGCAGGACGGCGGGCTCGATCTGTGGGCGCGCTCCAGTCACGACGAGGCGTTCTGACTCGGCGGCAACACCTCGACGTCCAGTTCGACCTCGTAGTCGCAATCGCAGCCCTGGCCGGCGGCGATCAGCCGCGCGACCGCCCGGCCGGCCCAGCGGCGCAGCCATGCCGGCCCGGGCAACTGCCGCGCCCGCACCAGCACGCCGCAGCGGTAACCGCCTTGTACCTCCCACACCAGCGCCGCGCAGGTGCCGTGGCGCCGCCGGCTGACCAGCACGCCGACCGGGCACGGCTCGCTCGCGCAGCACACGCCGCAGCCGTTGCAYGGGGCGCCGAACGCCGGTTTGGGCGGCGCGTCAGGGTGGATCCGGATGATTCGTCGCACGGCATCGTCCGATGGGAGGAGGCGATTGTCGCCCGCGGGAAACTCGCCGATCCCACGAGGTAGACCGCAGAATTCCAACGGTGTTACAGTCGCGCCCGTGACTTTCAGGTCCTTCCCGTCCCCTTGCTGGTAAATCAGTCAAGGCGGGTCGCAATCCGCCAGCCGGTCTAGCCGTGTCGCGGAAGGTTTCTCAACCCACTACAGCACCGGAAACCGGTGTGAAAGGTGAGCGAAATGATGCAGGAATACAGGTCGAACTCGTACCTGTTCGGGGGCAATGCGCCCTATGTCGAAGAGATGTACGAGGCTTACCTCGACAACCCGGGCTCGGTGCCTGACAACTGGCGCGCCTACTTCGACGCCCTCCAGCACGTTCCTGCCGCCGACGGTTCGTCGGCTGCCGACGTTCCGCACGCACCGGTCGTCGAATCGTTCGCTCAACGCGCCAAGGCCAACGCCTTCGGCAACAAGGCCAGCAGCGCCGACCTCGCGGTCGCCCGCAAGCAGGTCCACGTCCAGTCGCTGATCGCCGCCTACCGCTTCCTCGGCTCGCGCTGGGCCGACCTCGACCCGCTGAAGCGCCAGGAGCGCCCGAAGATCCCCGAGCTGGAGCCGGCGTTCTACGACCTGAGCGAGTCCGACATGGACATCTCGTTCAGCGCGACGAACACCTACTTCACGACCGCCGAGCAGATGACGCTGCGCCAGATCGTGCAGGCGCTGCGCGAGACCTACTGCAGCTCGATCGGCGCCGAGTACATGCACATC
>NZ_JBFUFQ010000307.1:0-5728 GCF_056403355.1 Rhizobacter sp. P2_H3
GTCCAGGCTCACCGTGTTCGCCTTGTAGTCGGGCTCGTCGCTGGTGGTGCCCGAGATCGACACCTGCGCGTCGCGGTAGACGTAGTCGGCGCCGAGGCTGTATTCGGTGCGCTTTTCCTTGTAGGGGCTCGCGGTCGTCACGACGTCGATCGACGCATTGCTGACCGAGTCGATGAAGTACGAGCCGCTGATCGACAGCCGGTCGGCGACCTTCTTGCGGATCAGCAGCGCCGGGCCGTCGGCGCGCGTGCCGCCGCCGTCGAAGAAGTGGTACATCGCGTCGGCACGGTCTTCGGGCAGGTCGACGGCATAGGCCGCTCCTGCCGCCGCCACACCGCCGACCACCACGCCGAGCGCGCGGCCCGCGCGCATCAGGTGGTGCGGGCGGCGCGCCAGCGCACGGCGCAGGCGACGCACCCAGCAGGCGCTAGTTGCAACCACAGCCGCCCCCTTGCACGCCGGTGGCGCCGCGTCCGCTCTCGCGCACGTCGTAGATGTGCTCGCGGTGCTTGTCGGCGAGCGCGTCGCGCGACAGCCGCATGATCGGATCGGCCAGGCGCTCGCGCTCGTACGGCTTCACCCACGGCTCGGGCGCGGCACAGCCGGCCAGCAGCGAGGCCAGCGTCACGACAACGGCGAGTGCTCTGCGTTGGCAGCCCATGTTCATTCCTTCAGCAGGTCGCGGATCTGCTTGTCGTAGGTGTTCTCGTAGCCGTCCTGGTAGCCGCGGTGCAGGAAGCGCACGCGGCCGTCGCGGTCGATCAGCACCGTCGACGGCATGCTGTTCAGGTCGTACAGCTTGCTGACGTTCTTGTCGGTGTCGAACAGCACCGGGAACGTGACGCCCAGCTTGCCCGCGACGGTGGCGGCATTGCGCGCATCGTCGTCGACGTTGACGCCCAGCAGCACGAAGCCCGAGCCCTTGTACTTGTCGTACAGCGCGTTCAGCTTGGGCATCTCCTGGCGGCACGGCGCGCACCAGGTGGCCCAGAAGTTCACCAGCACGACCTGGCCGCGCTGCTCCTTCAGGCGCAGGTTCTTGCCCTCGAGGGTGCGCAGCGTGAAGTCGGGCGCCGGCGTCATCGGTGCAGCCGCCTGCACGGGCGCCACCACCAGGCCGGTGCTCAGCAGCAGCGCGGCCGCCGCCCGCAGGAATCTGGGCAGGAAACTGGCGAAAGGGGAGGAAGAGCTCATGAAGGGTTCTCGGTAGAGACTCAGAAGAAGAAGGTGATGCCGCCGGTCAGCTCGAGGTTCTGCGTGTTCTGGCGCTTGCCGAGCAGGTCGAGCGTGAAGATGTGGTCGCGCATGTCGACCTGCAGCGCCATCCAGTCCTTCAGGAACACGCGGGTGCCGAGCCCGACGTTGAAGGTCTGCTTGCGCTGGTCGTTGAACTTGGTGCTGCCGACGCCGCCGATCAGGTACACCGCCGACGCCTTCGCGGTGTTGCGGCCGARGAAGATCTCGCCCGGCAGCACGTTCACGCCGATCGAGACGTTGTAGTAGCGCAGCTTCTGGCTGTCGTCGGAGAGCACGCCGCCGGGCAGGATCTGCCGGAACGATTCATCGCTCACCTTGGTCTGGGCGTAGACGGCCTCGACGAAGTAATCCTCGGTGATGTGGTAGCCCACGCGCAGGCCCGAGACGGCGTTGGCGCCGAAGTTCTGCGTGCTGTAGGTGCCGCCGAACAGGCCGAACTCGAAGTCGTTCGACGGGATCTTCGGCACGTTCACCGGGCGGCGATCGACCTGCGGCACGATCACCTGCTCGTTGCCGGGTTCGACGACCTGCTGCTGGTTCTGGGCCTGCGCCGCGAACGGCGCGGCAAGGCAGGCCGCGAGGACAAGACGTTGGAGTTTGCGCATGGCCGTCAATTGAAGAAGAAGGAGAAGCCGACCGTGGCGGCACGGTACTCGGCGCTGCGGGTGTCGTCGATGAACACCGTGTAGAGCGACCAGTCGGCCCGCAGCACGAAGCGGTCGGACAGGTGGTAGCGCACGCCGATGCCGGCGTCGGCCATCTTGGAGTTGGTGCCGACCGCGTCGACCAGCGTCGAATTGGGCACGTTCTTGAACTTGCCGAAGCCGACCGCGAAGAACGGCGACAGGCGCTTGTCGGACCAGGGCTCGACCATCAGGTTGGCATGCCAGAAATCGCTGCCGGAGAACACGCCCTGCACCTGGCCGAGCGTGGCTTCGAGCGACAGCGTGTCCGACAGGCGGTAGCCGGTCCACATCTTCAGCATCGGCTCGCCCTTGAAGCGGCCCCAGCCGGTGCCGAACTCGACGCGGCGATTCAGGTAGTCGTCGAGCAGCACGTCGCGGAAGGTCTTGGTGCTGCCGGCCTCGGTCAGCGTGGTCTCGAGCTGCGCGCGCGTGACCCAGCCTTCCTTGCCCTTGTCGGTGCGCACCTTGAACCAGTCGGTGTGGCGCAGCAGCACCTCGATCCACTCGCCCTTCTCGGCGATGTGGAACACCGGGTAGCCGCGGCCCGCGCCGGTGTGCATCTCGATGTAGGGGTCGCTGACCTGCAGCCGCTCGGGCGGGGTGTCCGCGGCCACCGCCGGCAGCGCAGCAACGCCCAACGCACAGGCGAGCGCCAGCCTTTGAAGGACGTGGCGAAGGTGGGCGTGAAAACGGCGTGGGTGCGACTCGGGCGAGAGGGCGAGGGTCATGCTGGCATTGTTGTCAATTTGTATTGCAGGTCCCCGTGTTCGGGTCTGCCGGCGTGAACATGTTGTAGGTCGCGGTGCTGAACTCGTCCTGGCCCGACGGCGACGGGTGGGTGATCCAGTACTCGATCAGCTTGACGTTGGCATCCTGGTCGTTCGGGAAGATCTGCCCGCCGCCATGCAGCACGTTGATCAGCAGCGGCTTCGCGAGCAGCCGGCTCTGCGTGGTCGAGCCTTCCACCACCTCGCCCTGCGCGGAGTAGAAGTTCTTGTACATGTCGGTCTGGCGGATCACGTCCGGCGTGTTGGCCGGGTCGGTCACGTCCAGCGCGGTTGCGCCGGTGGCGATGCGGAACGCGCCGCCGGTGCCGGCCACCGTGTCATGGCAGCCCGAGCCGGCGCAGGTGTTGGTGGTGGTCGTGCCGTTGTGCGTGATCGGCAGCGCCGCCAGGAAGATCGGGTTGATGCACTTCTGGAAGTAGGCGTACGACAGGCGCTGGCCCGACGCGCCGGCCGGGTTGTTGATCGTCGACGGGTTGCCCAGCGGGTTGCCGCCACCGCCGCAGCTGGCGAGCCAGGCTGCGGCGAGGCAGGCACCCGCCGCGCGCAGCGGCACCCGCCAGGGTGCGCGCGCAGGTGCCTTGGGAGACGCGTGCGTCATGGGGTGGTACAGCCCTTCTTGATCCAGTTGGCGATCGTCACGTAGTTCGCGCTGCCCACCGGCAGCACCGCGGTCGGCGAGCTCGCGGCGCCCGCCGGGTGCGGGATCGTCGACGGCCGCTTCAGCAGCGAGTTGGCTTCCGGATGGCAGGCGTCGTTGATCATCGTCAGTGTGACATTGAAATCGCCCTCCGCGTCACCCAGCAACACGAAGCGGTTCTCGCGGAACGCCTTGCCGGCGGCGATCTCGTCGCTGCCGATGCCCTGGTGGCAACCGGCCGCGCAGGTGCTGCGCAGGATCGGGTACACGTCGGACTCGAACGAGGCCTGGGTGATCTGCCCGATGCCCTTCACGCCGCCTGCGGACAGGTCGTTGTAGTACTTGCTGCCGAGGTCGATCCATTCGGCCAGCAGGCGCTTCTCGGCCTTGGTCAGCAGCGTGGCGTGGTCCGGCGCGCCTGCCGCCGGGGTCGGGTACAGCGTGCGCGCATCGGCGCTGGCCATCAGCGTCGCGCCGGACAGGATCTCCAGCAGCCGGCTCTTGCGCCCCATGCCGAGGGCATCGCCTTCGCTGGCCATCGTGTCGACCATCGCCGGCTCGCGGTCGATCATCGGCACGCCTTCCTCGAGGTGGGTCTTCGGCAGGCCGGTGGCCTGGTCGATGACCGGGTCGCCGATCAGCAGGCGCTCGTACGACGCATTGCGGCCGGTGCCGGCGATCGTCGCGCTCAGGTCCAGCTTGGCCGGGTCGGCGTGGCAGGTCACGCAGGTGCCGGCGCCGTTGACGCCGCGGCTGACCGTCCACATCGGCTGGATGTGGTCCGGGTAGTTGATGACGCCGTCGGTCGGGGCGGCGGTCAGCAGGTCGTCCTTCGGATCGGTGTTGTTCTTGTACTTGATGCTGATCGAATTGCGCGCGGTCACGCCGGCCTTGGCCGTGTCGGCCCAGACGTCGGAGGAGACCATGTCGGTCATCAGCTTCAGCACGTTCGGGTCGAGGCGCGTGCGGGTGCCGGCCATCGTCTCGCCCGACTGGTGGGCGCTCGCCAGGTTGTCGAACCAGCCCGACGGGATCGTGTTGGCGACCGCACCGGAGTTCAGCGCGCCGCCGCGGCGCGGGCTGTGGCAGCCGTCGCAGGTGCGGCGTTCGCCCGGGCGGACCTGGATCCAGTTGGTGTGGGTCTGGAAGGCACGGCCTTCGGCATCGACCACCGCCAGCCCGATCGGGGTGTCGGCCGGCACCTGCAGCTTGAACGAGCCGTCCGGCTCGATCGGCGCGTAGCCGAGGATCTGCTGCGGCTCGAAATCGGTCTCGCCGATCGCGGCCCGCACGCCCATGCCCTGGCTCGGCGCCACTGCGCGGAAGGCGCGGATGAAGCGGGCCGGCGCGCAGCCATAGGCCGGGCTGGCCGGGTCCTTCATCTTGACGAGGTCGGCGACCTGGGCGCGGGTGTCCAGCGGGTCGGTCGGCGCGGTCTTCGCGATCGCGGTGGTGCAGGTGGCCGACAGGTCGGCCGCCGCGATCACCGGGTCACCCATGCGGCCGAGGCCGTCGGTGTCGTAGACGCTGCGCACTTCGAGCAGGCCGAGCTTCTGGGCGGCCAGCGTCGGGTCGACCGGGGTCGGGTCGGTGGCGTTCGGCTCGGCGCGCGACTGCAGCGGCACCGGGTCGGTGTTCATGAAGCCCGGGGGCGGCGGCGCGATCGGCTGCAGGCCCTTCTTCGGGTCGTTCGGGTCGAACATGTAGATGCCGTACGGCGGCGGCACGTTGTCCTTCACGCCGTCGGCCTCGACCTCGCTTTCCAGCCGGTTGTCATCGGCCAGGCGCGCCTTCTCGGCATCGGTCAGCGTGGCGCACGGCACCACCTTGCCGTTCTTCGTCACTTCGCAGGGGCGGTAGGCGACCAGCACGCGATCGGTGCCGTCCCACAGCGGGAACGGCGTCGTGATGCGGCCGTACGCCGACAGCCCGCCGTCGATGTTCAGCGCCTGTTCGGTCGGGTAGTACTGGCCGCCCTGGGCCGCGACGCTCGGGTTGGCCGGCGTGTTCTGCTCGGAGTAGTTGGCCGCGTCGACCAGCACCAAGCCGCCGCCTTCCTTGGTGCGCGACAGCGGCATCAGGTCGGATGCGAGGAAACCCTTGAACTTGCCCTTCGGGTCCATGTCGCGCGGGTGCAGGAAGCTGTTGCCCTCGCTGTGTGCGCCGTACAGCACGAACATGTCGGTGCCGTCGGGCTTCACGCGGAACACCTTGAAGTGGTTGCGCATGCCGACGTGGTCCCAGCGCGAGAACATGATGTCGCCGTTGGGGCGCACGACCGGGTTGCGGTCATGGCTCTGGTTGACCGAGATCTGCGTGATGTTGCCGCCGGTGGCATCCATCGTGTGCAGGTTGAACAC
>NZ_JBFUFQ010000308.1:0-5712 GCF_056403355.1 Rhizobacter sp. P2_H3
GCAGAAAGTGGAGGAAGGCGCCTTGACACTGGACATGGGACGGGTGGCGCTCGACGACCTGGTCGCGCGCACGATCGACCTGCTGGCGCCGATGGCGCGCACGCGCGGCATCCGCTTCGACAACGCGCTGCCCTCGCCGCTGCGCGTGCGGGCCGATGCGCAGCGGCTGCGCCAGGTGCTGCTGAACGTGGCCTCGAACGCGGTCAAGTACAACCGCCCCGGCGGCGTGGTGCGCTGGGCCCTGCGCCAGGAGCGCCCCGAACGGCTCACGCTGATGGTCGAGGACGAGGGCACCGGCTTGTCGCCCGAGCAGCTGAGCCGCCTGTTCCAGCCCTTCGAGCGACTCGGCAAGGAGACCTCGACCATCGAGGGCACCGGCCTCGGCCTGATCATCGCGCGCAGCCTGATGCAGGCGATCGGCGGCGACCTGCAGGTGACGAGCCGCTTCGGCCACGGCACCTGCGTGCTGCTCGACATGGTCTGCGACCCCGATGGCACCGCCACCGACCTCGCGCCGCTCGCCGACGACCCGTGCGAGCCCGCCGCCGCACCCGCAGCCCCCCGGCGCGATGCGCTGCGCATGATGTACGTCGAGGACAACCGCATCAACGCGATCCTGTTCGAGGAGGCGCTGCGGCTGCACCACGGCGCCATCGACCTGCGCATCGCCGAGGACGGCGAGGAGGCGCTCGAGATCGCGCGCGAATGGCAGCCCGAGGTGCTGGTGCTCGATGCCCACCTGCCGGGCATGACCGGCTTCGAGGTGCTGCACCTGCTGCGCCGGCTGCCGGGCCTGGCTTCGGCTCCCGCGTACATGTGCTCGGCCGATGCGATGCCCGAGGACGTGCAGCGCGCCTACGAGGCCGGCTTCATCGGCTACTGGACCAAACCGATCGACATCGCCGCGGTGGTGGCCGACATCGACCAGCTGCTGCAGTCGCCCGCGCTGGCCGGCTGAGAGCCTCCCCGATAATCCGGCCGATGCGCTTCTCTCCCGAACCTCCCGCCCCCACCCGCCCTGCCCCCGCCACCGCCGTCCTGCTGTGCAACCTGGGCACCCCCGATGCGCCGACCGCTGCCGCGGTGCGCCGCTACCTCGCGCAGTTCCTCAGCGACCCGCGCGTCGTCGAGATCCCCAAGCTGCTGTGGTGGCTGATCCTGCACGCCATCATCCTGCGCGTGCGGCCGGCCAAGTCGGCGGCCAAGTACGCAACGGTGTGGATGCCCGAAGGCTCGCCGCTGAAAGTGTGGACGCAGAAGCAGGYCAGGCTGCTGGCAGGCTACCTGGGCGAGCGCGGCCACCGGGTGCAGGTGGCCTTCGCGATGCGCTACGGCACGCCGGCGATCGGCCGCGAACTCGACGCGCTGAAGGCCGCCGGCGCCACCCGCATCCTGGTGCTGCCGATGTACCCGCAGTACTGCGCGGCGACGACGGCCAGCGTCAACGACGCGATCTACCAGTGGGCGCAACGGGTTCGCGCGCTGCCCGAGCTGCGYTTCGTCAACCGCTACCACGACGACCCGGCCTACATCGCGGCGCTGGCCAAGCGCGTGTCGGACCACTGGATGTCGCACGGCCGGCCGGACAAGCTGGTGATGAGCTTCCACGGCATGCCGCGCCGCACGCGCGATCTGGGCGACCCGTACCACGGCGAATGCCTGGAGACCGGGCGCCTGCTGGCGCAGCGACTCGACCTGAAGGACGACCAATGGCTCGTGACCTTCCAGAGCCGCTTCGGCAAGGCCGAATGGCTGCAGCCCTACACCGAGCCGACGCTGGTCGGGCTGGCAAAGCAAGGCGTCAGGCGCGTCGACGTGATGTGCCCGGGCTTCACCGCGGACTGCCTGGAGACGCTCGAGGAAATCGCGCAGGAGGCGCGCGATGCCTTCCTCGAGGCCGGCGGGGCGGAGTTCAACTACATCCCGTGCCTGAACGACCAGCATGAGTGGATCGCCGCGCTGAGCGCGATCGCGATCCGCCACCTGCAGGGATGGCCCGCCTGATCAGGCCGTCTTCAGCTTGAGGATGTAGACGAGCGCATCCGCCATCGCCTTGTCGAGCTCCATCGACTCGGCAAACTCGGTGCCCACCTGCCAGCTCGGCTGCCAGTCGTTGYGCACCAGCGCGGCCTGCCAGCTGGGGTGCTGGGTCGCCTTCTGCAGCGAGGCACGCAGGTTGGCCACCTGCGCATCGGACATGCCGGCCGGCGCGAAGATGCCGCGCCAGTTCGCCAGGTCGACGTCGAGGCGCTGCTCGCGGAACGACGGGATGCCGAACAGCCCGCGCCGCGAGCTGATCGCCAGCGCCCGCAGCTTGCCTGACGAGATGCCCGATTTCAGCTCGCCGAAGCCGGACACCGCCGCCGCCACCTTGCCGGCCGCCAGCGCCTGCATCACCTCGGCCCCGCTGCTCGACGGCACATAGACCAGCTTGCCCGGATCAGCCCCGGCCGCGCGCGCCACCAGCGCGGCGCACATGTGGTCGACGCCGCCGGCCCCGCCGCCGGCCAGCGGCACCTCGGCGATGTTCTTCACCAGCGCGGCCTGGAAATCCTTGATCGTCTGGAACTTCGAATCGGTCGGCACCACCAGCGCCAGCACCTCGCTGGTCAGGCGTGCAACCGGTTTCACGCGTGCCAGAGTGATGGCCGGGCGATTCAGCGCGATCGAGCCGACCATCACGAAGCCGCCGACCATCACCGAATCCTGGGCATCCGAGTATTTCTCCACGAATTCGGCCAGCCCGATGATGCCGCCCTTGCCGCCCTTGTTCTCGTAGACGATCTCGCTGGCCTGCCCGGAGGCCACCAGCGCGTCGCCGACCGCGTGGCCGGTGCCGTCCCAGCCGCCCCCGGGGTTGGCCGGGATCAGGATGCGCAGCTTGCCGAGCGGTGCGGGGCCGGTGGCGGCCAGGCTGGCCGTCGGCACGGCGGGCGCGATGCCGGCGGCGGCCGAGGCAGCCATCCAGCGGAGAACGGAGCGGCGGTTCTGGGAACGATGGGACTTCATGGGGAAGATCCTTGCTGTGAGGAAGGGCCGGTCAGGCCAGCGCCACGGTACGTCGGCGCCGCAGCCGGGTCAACAGCGGCGGGACGATCAGGACCGCCACGCACACCAGCAGGATAGTCGCCGACAACGGCCGTTCAATGAACACCGTCCATTTGCCCTCCCCGATGGACATGGCGTTGCGCATGTGGGCCTCGCCGAGCGGGCCGAGGATCATGCCGACGATCACCGGGGCGGTCGGGAAGTCGAAGCGGCGCATCAGCACGCCCAGCAGCCCGATGCCGTACAGCAGGAACAGGTCGAAGGCCGATTGCCGCATGCCGTAGACGCCGACCGTCGCGAAGATCAGGATGCCCGCGTAGAGCGCCGGCTTCGGGATCTTCAGCAGCTTCACCCACAGCCCGACCAGCGGCAGGTTCAGCACCAGCAGCATCACGTTGCCGATGTACATCGACGCGATCAGCGCCCACACCAGCGCCGACGAGGTCTGGAACAGCGTCGGGCCGGGCTGGATGCCGTAGTTCTGGAACGCCGACAGCAGGATCGCCGCGGTGGTGGAGGTGGGGATGCCCAGCGTCAGCAGCGGCACCAGCGTGCCGGCCACCGCCGCGTTGTTGGCGGCCTCCGGGCCGGCCACGCCTTCGATCGCGCCGACGGTGCCGAACTCTTCCGGGTGCTTCGACAGCTTGCGCTCGGCGCCGTACGACAGGAAGGTCGGGATCTCGGTGCCGCCGGCCGGGATGGTGCCGAACGGGAAGCCGATCAGCGTGCCGCGCAGCCAGGCCGGCCACGAGCGCTTCCAGTCGCCCTTCGTCATCCACAGGCTCGACATCTTGTTGCGCGTCTCGTCCTGGCGGCCCTCGTACATCATCGTATACATCGCCTCGCCGACCGCGAACAGCCCGACCGCCACCAGCACCACCTCGATGCCGTCGACCAGTTCGGGCACGTTGTTCAGCGTGAAGCGCGCCTGGCCGGAGATCTGGTCGATGCCGATGATGCCGATCGACAGGCCCAGCACCAGGCTGGTCATGCCGCGCAGCGTGCTCTGCCCGAGCACCGACGACACGGTCGTGAAGGCCAGCAGGATCAGCGCGAAGTACTCCGGCGGGCCGAAGCGCAGCGCGAACTCGGCGAGGCCGGGCGCGAACAGCGTGACGAGCACCGTGGCGATCGTGCCGGCGAAGAACGAGCCGATCGCCGAGGTGGCGAGCGCCGCGCCGGCGCGGCCGCTCTTGGCCATCAGGTTGCCCTCCATCGCGGTGACCATGCTGCCGGTCTCGCCCGGGGTGTTCAGCAGGATCGAGGTGGTCGAGCCGCCGTACATCGCGCCGTAGTAGATGCCGGCGAACATGATCATCGACGCGGTCGGTTCGACGTGCGAGGTGATCGGCAGCAGCATCGCCACCGTCAGTGCCGGGCCGATCCCGGGCAGCACGCCGATCGCGGTGCCGATCAGGCAGCCGAGCAGCGCCCACATCAGGTTGATCGGCGTGCCCGCCGTCATGAAGCCTTGCAGCAGCGAATTCCAGATGTCCATGATGGTGATGCTCTAGAGGTCAGATCCAGCCGGAGCTGGTGAGGCCGGGGAGGGTCAAACCCAGCAGCTTCGTGAACAGCCAGTAGACCGGCGCCGACAACGCGGCACCGACCAGCACGTCGCGCACCCAGTCGGCCAGCGTCGCGCGCCCCGCCCCCATCGACAGCCGGAAACCGCGCGCCGCCAGCACGAACAGCAGCGAGCACGACGGGATGAAGCCCACGCGGGTGATCAGCGCCGCATTCAGCAGCAGGCCGGCCGACAGCCAGGCCATGCCGGCCCAGTACGGCGCGGGGGTGTCCTCGCTGCCCTCGGGCATCGCGCGAAAGCCGCCGGTCGCGGCCTGCACGATCAGCAGCAGCCCGCACAGCGCCATCGCCGCCGCCATCAGCCACGGCAGGAAACCCGCGCCGACGCCCCCGTAGCCGGCCTCGCTCTTGATCTGCGCCGCACCGATGGCCATCACGGCCCCCAGGCCGATCGCGCCGGCACCGATGCCGATCTCGGATCGCTTGTTCATGGGCTTGTTCATGGTCTACCTCCTTGCGTCATTCAATCCGCCCCTCAAACGCAGGCTGGCCGGCGCACAGCGCCGGCCAGCCGTACTGCAGGGAACCTGCGATCCGGGCAGTTACAGCATGCCCAGCTTCAGCATCAGCGCACGCAGGCGCGCGGTGTCGTCGTCGACGAACTTGCCGAAGTCGTCGCCGGTCATCAGCGCCGAGTTCCACTTGTTGTTGGCCAGCGTCTCGGCCCAGCTCTTGGTCTTGGTGGCCTTGGAGACCGCCTCGACCAGCTTCTGGCGCTGTGCCGGCGTGATGCCGGGCGCGCCGTACACGCCACGCCAGTTGCCGATCGACACGTTGATGCCCTGCTCGACCAGCGTCGGGATGTCCGAGCCGCGGATGCGGTTCGGCGCCGTGACGCCGATCGCGCGCATCTTGCCGGTCTTGATGAACTCCTCGAACTCGGCCAGGCCGCTGGTGCCCACCGTGATGTGGCCGCCCAGCACCGCGGCCGTCGCCTCGCCGCCGCCCTTGAACGGCACGTAGTTGATCTTGGTCGCGTCGACGCCGGCCTCGCGCGCGATCATCGCGACGCTGACGTGGTCGACCGAGCCCTTCGAGCCGCCGCCCCACTTGACGCTGCCGGGGTCCTTCTTCATC
>NZ_JBFUFQ010000309.1:0-5640 GCF_056403355.1 Rhizobacter sp. P2_H3
GTGCGGCGGTGGCCTGCGCGCGGGCCGCGGTGCGCCACCTCGAGACGCTGCCGAACGAGCCGCGGCTGGTGGCCGCGCGGCTGCTGCTGGCCGACCTGCTGGAAGACCAGGGCGACTACCCCGGCGCCTACGAAGCCTACGCCGAAGGCTCGCGCGTGGCCGCCGAGCAGCAGCGCGAGGCGATCGCGCTGCGCGCCGAGATGCTGGCGCTCGACCGCGATGCCGAGCAGGTGCTGCGCAGCACCGAGCAGACGCTGGCCTATGCGCAGCGGCTGTCGAACGTCGGCCACCTGGTCGCGAGCATCAACCACGAGCTGAACCAGCCGATGGCGTCGATCCGGCTGGTCGCCGAGACGGCGCTGGAGCTGATCGACAGTGGCGAGACGGGCGAGGTGATGGCGAGCATGCGCACGATGCTGAAGCTGTCGACCCGGCTGACCGACCTGACCGCGCAGCTCGCCGCCTTCCCGGCGCGCTCGACCGCGCAGGTGCAGCAGCTGAGCCTGCGCCAGGCGGTGCTGGAGGCGCTGGGCATGCTGCGCTCGCGGCTCGGGCAGACGCCGTGCGAGATCGAGATCGGCTTCGACGATGCGCTGGCGCACGGCTTCGAGGGCCAGCTGGTGCGGGTGATCGCGAACCTGGTCAACAACGCGCTCGACGTGCTGGAGCCGGTGCAGCCGCGCCGCATCGAGTTCGCTTGCGCGAGCGACGGCGAGTTCGTCGTGCTCAGCGTGGCCGACAACGGCCCGGGGCTCGCGCCGCCGGTGCTGGAGCGGCTGTTCCAGCCGTTCTTCTCGACCAAGGCGGCCGGGCGCGGGCTGGGGCTCGGTCTCGCGCTGTCGCGCGACGTGATGCGCGAGATGGGCGGCGACCTGCGCGCGCGCAACGGCAGCGCCGGCGGTGCGGTGTTCGATGTGCGGCTGCCGCTGGAGGATCCGACGACGGTGCCGGGGAGTTTGTAGTTCCACCCCCCTGCGATGGAACGATTTGCCGTGCGGCCCCACTCATGCGGCGTGGAAGGAGCACGACATGAAACGAACCGCGTCTGACTTGTCACCCAGGAAGGCCTTGCCGGCGACGCCATCGTCCCCGCGGTCGCCGCCGGCGAGTTCGTCGGAAACCGAAGCGTTCGAGGACTCGAGCGAAGACCCGTCGGTCCACCCGATCGAGCAACTCTGGTCGGTCATGAATGACGCGTCGAAGTCCACTGCGGAGCGCGAGGCTGCCATCCGCATGTGCATCAGCAGCGAGCCGATCGGCCAGCGCAGAGGAGTACTCGCCTTCAAGGCCGAGCATTGGCAGGTTCTGGAGGCGATCTCCCAGCTGGAGACGCCGCAGGATTGCGCAGAGCTGTTCACCGGGAGCTACCTGAAGGCAGACTTCCCCTTGACGCCGGCGGGAATCCTGTACGGCCTGACCGTGGTCAAGGCGGCGCGGAGCGCCCTCGGTGGCTTGGCGATGTACTCGACTCGCGACGGCTGCTCGTTGGTCGTGAAGCACGTGGTGGAGATGGCGACTTTGTGCTCGGTCTGCCCCATCACCTGTCGGGGTCTGCTGGCGATGGTCTTTCGAGGCCACGAGTCGCTGCTTGCCGATGTCCACGCAGTCTTTTGCAAGGAGATCGAGACGCGCCCGCGGCCGTCCGTGCAGATATGCGTCGTGGTGCTGGCCTCGTTGCACAGCCTGTCTGGTGCAAACCCGTTGGATGTGACGAAGGGCCCGCAGTCACTGGGCGCGGAAAGCCTGATCCTGAATGACCTGGTCCGGATCAGCGTGCAGCAGTGCTGCGCGATCATTCATGTCGCGCAGACCCTTCAACTTGAACAGCCGCTGGAGAGGGACGACTTCGAGTGGGTGAAGACGAACACCGGGGAATTGGGCGTGCTGTTGGACTCGAACGCGAACGACGAGGGTATCGGGGAGTTTCTGCTGGCGGCCGGGCTGGTGCAGGTGTGGTCGGTATCGCTCATGAATCAGTTGATGAACTGACTCATCTCATGACGCGGGCGGTCCGGCCAGCACCTGCGCAACGAGAGAATCCGCCCCGAATGCGGAGCGGTTGGCCTCGGCCAGCAGCGCGATCGCAGCCAGCCTGCAGGCCTCGCGGTCGTGCGCCGGGCCGTTGCCGAGCGGGTCGCTCATCAGGCCGTCCGTCACGCGGTCGACCAACGCCTCGAAGCGGCGCACGGCTTCGTCGCGCAGTTCGTCGAACGCGGGGTCGTCGAAGGCGAGGTCATTCCTGGCGGGGGTGGCGTGCAGGGTCATTTCGTGGGTCCGGTGGTCGAGGCGGTCGGAGCGCTCGACAGGGTCGATTGCGCGGAGAAGAAGTCGGCAGACGTGGCGGATGACGAGGCCGACGACGGCTTGCCGTCGTCGGTGCGCATGCTGTCATTCGGCGCCGACCCATCGGTGGCGGCAGTGCTGCTGGCCGAGGCCGGCAGGGTGGCGCTCGGCTTCGGGGTGGTCGGCCTCGGGGGCAGCGGCGGCGGCTTCGCGCCGGTCGGCGCCGGCTGCAGCGCGGCGTCCAGCTTGCCGAGACCGGACTGGAAGCGCTGGACCATGTCGTGGATCGCCTGCAGGCCCGTCCTGGCCTCGCCGAGCATCTGGTTCACCAGGGGCGGCGCGAAGTTCTGGTACAGCGCGCTGCCCTCGATGTCGTGCAGCGCCTGCAGGAACTCGCCGGCCACGCGCGAGGCGCGGTCCGAGCCCCGCACTGCCGCGGCCATCGGGCCCTTCAGCGCGGCGTGCGCCGCGTCGCGGATCGCGCCGAACGGGCCCAGCGGGATGTGTCCGGGATTCGCGGTCGGCGTCGTGGGTTTCGTGAGGTTCTCGGATTCCGCAGGCCGGGTCGGTGCCGCTGCTCCCGTGGGGCCGGTCGGCAGCATCTGGGCCAGTTGCGACATCTGCGCCACCTGCTCGCCCAGCCGGCCCATCTGCCCGAGCAGCGATGCGTTCTGCAGGCGCGGGCGAAGGCCGGAGAGGCCCTGTTGYAGCGTCGCGGCGCTCGGCAGCTTCGAGGGCAGGCGTTCGCTCAGCCCGCTCAATCCGCTCATCGTCTTCGAGGCGAGGCGCGTCGCACCCGTCGCCTTCTCGGCCAGGCCGGGCGCTGCCTTGGCAACCTGCTGGGCCACGCGACCGAGCGCCTGGGCGCTGCTCTTCAGCAACATCGGATTGATCGGAGGCATGCGGGTTCCTTGCAGCGGTGGCGTCGTTGACCGCAACGGTAGGGCCGCCGGGCCGGGCCGGCGGTGGCCCGGTGCGAAGCGGCGCATGCCGCGGCGAAGTTGCGCCCGGCCGCCCGCGCAAGCGTCCGGCAGGGCGCTACGATCGCCGCATTGCTTGCATTGACCGAACCGACACGTGAAGCCCTCGATCCCCGACAAGACCATGCAAGACCCCGCCAAAGCCGCCGGCCCTGCCACCACGCCGGTGACGCGCGTGCTGGTGATCGAGGACGACGAGGCCTTTCGCGTCAGCGTGAAGCGTGCGCTGGAGCTGGCCGGCTACGAGGTCAGCCTGTTCGAGGACGCCGAATCGGCGATGGAGCAGATGGCCGCCGTGGCGCCGGCCGCCGTGCTGACCGACCTGCGGCTGCCGAAGGCCGACGGCCTGTTCGTGCTGCAGCGCGCGCGCGAGAAGGATGCCGACCTGCCGGTGGTGCTGATGACCGGCCATGGCGACATCCCGACCGCGATCCAGGCGATCCGCTCGGGCGCCTACGATTTCCTCGAGAAGCCGTTCAGCCGCGAACGGCTGCTGGCGGTCGTGCAGCGCGCGGCCGACCAGTACCGGCTGGTGCAGGAGAACCGGCAGCTGAAGACGCGGCTGGCCGAGTCGTCCGGCATCGACCAGATCGTGCGCGGCGACGCGGCACCGGTGCGCGAGCTGCGCGACCTGATCCTGCGCCTGGCGCCGACACCGGTCGACGTGCTGATCCACGGCGAGACCGGCACCGGCAAGGAGCTGGTCGCGCGCTGCCTGCATGATTTCGGCCGGCGCAGCGGCAACTTCGTCGCGCTGAACTGCGCGGCCATCCCCGAGAGCCTGTTCGAGAGCGAGCTGTTCGGCCACGAGGCCGGCGCCTTCACCGGCGCGGGCAAGCAGCGCATCGGCAAGATCGAGCACGCGAAGGACGGCACGCTGTTCCTCGACGAGATCGAGGCGATGCCGCTCGCGCTGCAGGCCAAGGTGCTGCGCGTGATCCAGGAGCGCGAGATCGAGCGCCTGGGCAACAACAAGCCGATCCCGGTGAACTTCCGCGTCGTCGCGGCGACCAAGGTGAGCCTGGAAGACCTGGCGAAGAAGGGCGAGTTCCGGCCCGACCTGTTCTACCGGCTCAACGTGGCCTCGCTGAAGATCCCGGCGCTGCGCGACCGGCTGGGCGACATCCTCGGGCTGTTCCAGATCTTCGTGCAGCAGGCGAGCCTGCGCTTCCAGATGCCGGTGCCGTCGTTGACGCCGGACCAGCACCAGGCGCTGCTCGCGTCGCGCTGGCCGGGCAACGTGCGCGAGCTGAAGGCCTGCGCCGAGCGCCTGATCCTCGGCCTGCCGATCTTCGTCGACGGCGAGCCGACGGCTTCGGCACCGCGCTCGTTCGACGAATCGGTCGCGATGATCGAGCGCAGCCTGCTCGAAGAAGCGCTGCGCCGCCACGGCGGTTCGGTGAAGGCGGCCTGCGCCGAACTCGCGCTGACGCCGGCGACGATGTACCGCAAGCTGAAGGCGCTGGCGGTGGACCCGTCGGCGTACAAGGACCCGAGCACGGATCCGGCGGGCTGAGGCGATTCCCGATACTCCTTTGCGCCGCGCGCGTCGCAGGTGCCGTCCGAAATAGCGGACTCCAGCGCACGAACTGCGGGTGCGATCGGTTCGTTGCAGATGCCGTGAGGCATCAGACAGAACGCCCGCACGAAGACCTGCCCGCAGGCATCGTTAATCCAGGCGCAACGGTCCCGTCACGCGACGTTCGACGCCTGTCGCAGTCGTGAGAGAGACCCCCTCGCGTTCTTCTCAAACTTGATTCGCCCCACCGGCGCGTGCGCTGTCGGATGCGTACCGGGTGGCATCGGCGCGCCCGTTCGTTTCCACGGCGCGCCACGAGGAATCAAGCACTTGCAGGTCAATTTGAAACCGCTTGCAAGCGGCGGGGCCGTCGCGCAGCCATACATCGCTTCGTGGCACATGGCTTGCGGAACGAGACCGTCAGACATCATTAAACACATAGGGGAGTCTCGTGAACAAAGCAGCCTTGTTGATCGAAGACAAAGACACGCAACTGGTCGTGCGGACCGCACTGGAGTGCGCCGGTTTCCAGTGCGAGGTCTACGCGTCCACCGGTACGCTCTTGCGCGGCATCAAGCGCGACGACCATGGACTGATCGTCGTCGACGTCGACGACCCGGCCACCGATTGCAGCGCGCTCGTCGACTGGCGCCGCAACTGGCTGAATCCCGAAGTGACTTTGGTCGCCCTCGGCCGCACCGACCCGCTGACCGCGGCCCGCGTGCTGAACGCCGGTGTCGACGATTTCGTCGCGAAGCCGGTGCGCGGTGCCGAGCTGCTGGCGCGCATCGGCGCCGCGGCGCGCCGGCGCGTGCCGGCCCCGGCCGAGACCGGCCCGAGCGTGGCCGGCTGCAGCAT
>NZ_JBFUFQ010000310.1:0-5592 GCF_056403355.1 Rhizobacter sp. P2_H3
CCCCCGAACCTCTGCCGGTGAGAAGCGCCGTCATCCCGGTTCGATTCCGGGGACTGCCGGGTGAGCACTCGCCCGAGACTGTCGGCACCGCCATGCCGACCGACGACCTGCTCATCCACGCCACCGGCCTCGCCGCGCTGGCCATGAACGCCTTCGCGATGCTGCGCCGCTGCGAGAAATCGCTGCGGCTGCAGTCCGGCTTCGCCGGCCTGCTGTGGGCGCTCAACAACGTGCTGATCGGGGCCCACACGGCGGCGGCGCTGAACCTGGTCAGCGCCGGCCGCACCGCCACCTCGGCCGCCACGCTGCAACAMGGCGCCGGCGCACGCAGCCTCGGCCTGGCCGCCTTCGGCGTCCTGACGGTGGCCACCGGCCTGCTGACCTGGAACGGCTGGGGCACGCTGTTCCTGATCGCCGCCTCGCTGTGGTCGACCTACGCGATGTTCTACATGACCGGGCGCACGCTGCGGTACTCGATGCTCGCGATCTCGGCGCTGTGGATGTACCACGCGTGGAGCTACGAAGCCTGGGAGCAGATGGCCGCCAACGTGCTGACGGCCGGCGCGGCGCTCTATGGCGGCTGGCGCTTCCATCGCCAGCCTCCTGACGAAGAAGCCGGCGAGCCGGCATCGCGCTGACCGCGCTGGCCCAACCCGGGTAGCATGGCGCCCGCCCATGACCGCCCTGCTCCAGACCCTCACGCTCACCCGCACCCGGCGCCGCCTCGCTTTGGCCGGCGCGATCGTCCTCGGCCTGATCCTGCTCGCCGTCATCGCGCTGCAGGTCGCGACCCGCCAGCTGCAGGCCGAAGTGGCGCTGGCCCTCGGTCCGCGCGCCAGCATCGGCGCGATCCGCCCCGGCTGGACCGGCATCGACGTGCTCGACCTGCGCATCCAGGGCCCGGCCGGCTGGCCGGTGGCCGACGAGCTGCGCGCGAGCCGCGTGCGCATCACGCCCGATCCGCGCAGCCTGTTCGGCGGGCCGTGGCGCATTGCGCAGGTGCGCGTCGAGGGCGCCTACCTGGCCGTGCTGCGCACCCGCGACGGCAAGACCCGCGTGCTGCCCTCGCTGCTGGAGAAGCCGCAGGACAAGACCAAACCCGCTTCATCCGCCACGTCGCCCGCCGCCAAACCCGACCCGCTCGCCAAGCCGCTGCTCACCATCGGCCGGGTCGCGCTCGACGGCGCACAGGTGGAGTTCTTCGACAGCTCGGTGCGCCAGCCGGCGCTGCGCCTGACGCTCGACCAGGTCGATGCCGACGTCGGCCCGCTGGTGCTGCCGCAGCTCGACAAGCCGCTGCAGGTGCAGCTCGACGGCGTGTTCAAGGGCGTGCAGCGCAACGGCCGCATCCGCATCGACGGCGACTACACGGTCGCGTCGCGCGACGCCGACATCCGCGCCCGCTTCAACGATGTCGACCTGGTCACGCTGCAGCCCTACCTGCTGAAGGTGGCCGACAAGGGCATCAAACGCGGCACGCTCGACCTCGACCTGCGCGCGAACGTCGTGCGCAACCAGCTGAAGGCGCCCGGCAAGCTGACGCTGACCGGCCTCGAGTTCGCGAGCGACGGTGCRCTCTCCACCTTCRCCGGCGTGCCCCGCCAGGCGGTGCTGGCGGCGATGTCGAAGGACGGCAAGCTCGAGGTGAAGTTCACGCTCGAGGGTCGGCTCGACGACCCGGCCTTCTCGCTGAACGAGAACCTGGCCACCCGCATCGCCTCCGGCATGGCCGAGAGCCTGGGCGTCAGCCTCTCGGGCATGGTCAAGGGCCTGGGCGGGATGGTCAAAGGCCTGTTCGGGAAGTGAGCTCGCGGCTGAGCTCGTCGATGCGCTTGTGAGCTTCGGCCAGCGCCGCATCCCGGCGTGCCAGCTCCGCCTGCAGCCGCACCGCCTTGCCGGCGGCCTCGAACGCGGCGGCATCGGCGATCGCGGCCCGCTCCTTCTCGGCCTCGACATTGGCCACCGCGGCGGCCATCGCCTCGCGCAGGCGTTCGTCGAAGACGCGCTGGTCGACGTCGCGCCGGGCCTCGGCCTGCGCCACCTGCCAGAAATGGCGCGCCGCCTGCATCACCGGCTCGGGCACGTCGGGCGGCACGCCGAACGCGCCGGGATCCTTCAGGCGCCCGCCGAGGTGCTGGTACCAGTCGTCCAGCAAGGGGCTGACGGTGTTCGGCGAGCCGCGGCCCAGCTGGCGGCGCACCCGTTCGATCGTCGGGCGCTCGCCGGCGAGCAGCAGCGCGTCGCACGCAGCCCAGACATCCTTGGCGTTGATCCCGGTGGCCATGTTGCGCATCATACAAACGCTGTATCAAACGCAACACTGGAGTGACTGATTCTCAGCCGGCAGTCACCATCTCCCGCTCATCGGCCGGCGCGAAGGCCTGGGTGCGCGGGTCGACCTGGCGCCACACGGTCTCGCCGCCGACGAACACGCGCAGCTCGCCGGTGGCCAGCCGCACCCACGGTTCGGCATCGGTCAGCGGTTCGGTGGCCACCAGCGCCATGCGGTCGTCGACACCGTTCAGGCGGCCGAGGTCCAGGCTGATGTCGCAATCGATCAGCCGCGCGGTCGGGAACGGATGCTGGCGCTGCAGCAGGTAGAGCTTGCTCGAGCAGTGCGCGAACAACGCCTCGCCGTTGGACAGCAGGAAGTTGAAGTTGCCATGGCGCGCGATGCGCTCGGCGAGCAGCGCGATCTGCGGCGCCAGCTCGGCCCAGCCGACCGGCCGCACGCGGTCGGCGAACTGCGCGCGCAGCTCCTGCATCAGCCAGCAAAATGCGCGTTCGCTGTCGGTGGTGCCGATCGGGCGGAACGGGCCGGTGAGCGCGGGTTCGAAGCCGCGCAGGTCGCCGTTGTGCGAGAACAGCCACGGCTGCCCCATCCACTCGCGCTGGAACGGATGGCAATTGGCCAGCGAACGCACCCCCTGCGTCGCGCGGCGCAGGTGCGAGATGACGATGGCCGACGGAATCGGGTAGTCGCCGAGGAAGGCCGCCAGCGGCGATTCGCTCGCCGGCTGGTCGTCGTGGAAGACGCGGCAGCCGCCCGGTTCATAGAAACCGACGCCCCAGCCGTCCACATGGTGCGAGGTGCGCCCGCCACGTTGCCGGAAACCGGTGAACGAGAACGTGATCGAGGCCTGGCTGTTGCAGTTCATGCCGAGAAGCTGGCACATCTGGATGCATCCGGAAGATCTGTTGCGCGATGGGTGGCGGCATGCAGGCATCGTGCCCGCCCCGGACTGACGAATCGCGTCGATGGTTTCCCCCGTGCTTTGGGGGTACAGACATATGTCCTCTCTGGGTTTCGCCTGAGCGAATCGCCGGGAAGGCTTCCTACACTTTGTCGACAACACGAAGTGAGCGAGTGTGTATGCAAGCCCACCACCCCCACCTGCTGCCCCGGATCACTTCCCGCCGCTTCGCGCTGTTCCTGCGCGCGGCCGTGCTGCTCGCGGCGCTGGCCTGCGGCAGCGACCTGCGCGCCCAGTCGCTGCTCGATCAACCCCTCGAAGCGCTGCTGGACGTGCAGCTCACGACGCTCGGCCGCCGGGTGCAGCCCGAGCAGGACATGGCGATCGCCACCAGCGTGTTCTCCGGTGACGAACTGCGCCGCGCCGGCGCCCGCACGGTGCTGGAAGCGCTGGCGTGGATCCCCGGCGTGTGGGTCGAACACATCAACGCGAACCTGTGGGGCGTCACGGCGCGCGGCGACGGCAGTTCGCTGGTGGCGCACAACACGCTGATCCTGCGCGACGGCCGCGAACAGTTCGCGGCGAGCGGCTGGTCGACGACGACCTGGACGCGGTTGAACATGCCGATCGACCTGGTGCAGCGCATCGAGGTGCAGCGCGGCGCCGGCAACACGCTGTGGGGCTCGAACGCGGCCAATTGCGTGATCAACATCGTGACCCGCGCCGCCGACAACGGCAGCGCCGGCGGCGTGGATGTCGACAGCAACGGCCGCGCCGCGGCGAACCTGCAGTGGGGCACACGGACCGCCTCCGGCTGGAAAACCTCGTTCTGGGCCAGCGGCTCGCACCAGCCGGGTTCTTCCGAGTTCGTGCGGGGCCGCCGCGACTGGGACAACCAGGAGAATCGCGCGGCCGGTGCCAAGGCGACGCTTTCCGTCGAGGGCGGCGCCGAGGTGTCATTCGACGTCAGTGCCTCCACCGGCGTCGGCGCCAGCATCTTCGCGGTCGCCCGCGTACCGAACCGCCTGGAACTGCACGTCGCGCAGCGCGAGTTCGGCACCCGCCTGTCCATCCCGCAGGCACGCGACGGCCGGCTCGAGTTGGCCGGGTACGTGCAGGACGCCGACATGACGACCTTCGGCGGCACCGAGAACCACCGGCGCACCATCGAGCTGTCGGCGCAGGACTTCCTGCGCCTGGGGTCGCACGAGCTGCTGGCGGGCGGCAGCGTGAACACCGACTCGATCACCTCGCGCGCGGCGGAGCTCGATGCCGTCGCCGTGCCGACCGACACCGACCGGCTGCAGGCGTTCGTCCAGGATGAATGGCGGTTTGCCGAGAACCGCGGCTCGGTGGTGCTCGGCGCGCAGGCGCAACGGGTGTTCCGCGCCGGCTTCGTCGACAACCTGTACGCGACGACGCTGCGCCTGCGCTGGGCGGCCACGCCGGACCTGTCGCTGTGGAGCAGCCTGTCGCACTCGGAAACGCTGGCCAACGGCACCCAGGACCTGCAGATCCCGTCGATCGAAGCCGGCCTGCGCTGGAAGGCCAGCCGCGAGCTCCAGGTCAACGCGACGGTGTACGAGCAGCGCTTCGGCAGCTACCAGGTGCCGGTCACGACCCCGGTGACCCCGACCACGCCGCTGATGGACACCCGGCTGCGCGTGCGCGGCTTCGAGGCCGATGCGCGCTGGCAGCCAAGCCCGCAGTGGAGCCTCGACGGGTCGATCGACCTGGTGCGCGCGGAGTTCTTCTTCGACGGCGCGGCACGCTCGCCACTGGCCACCGAGGTGAACTACTTCGGCACGCAACCGCGCAACGCGTTCAAGGCCCGGGTGACGTACCAGATCGACGACCGCCGTTCGTTCGAAGCCGGGCTGAGGGCGCGCCCCACGCTGGCCGCCAGCCAGGTGCCCTCGCCCGGGCGCGGCGTGATCGACCTGGCGTACCGCCACCGGCTCTCGAAAGGCGTCGAGTTCGGCACCGCGTTGAAGCAGGCCAACCACGACACCGTGGACGGGTTCAGGCGCCCGAGCATTCCGTTCTCGTACCTCGAACGGCGCACGCTCGCGATGTGGATGTCCTGGGGCGTCTGAGGCGCTTCGCGGCCGTTGTCGCGGGGTTGATCCGGATCAAGTCGCCGCCGCGCCGAAGGCAGGAAACTGCCGCCGGTGAGCCTTGCATCCACCTCTCCTGCGGCGACTCCGTCCACGCAACGCGCCGGCCTGCAGCTCGCCGGCCTGCAATGCGGCGCCTGCGCCGGGCTGATCGAGCAGGCGGTGCGCGCGGTCGACGGTGCCGGCGCGTGCTGCGTGAATGCCGCGACGCACGCCGCGAGCGTCGCGTGGGATCCGGCGCGCACCACGCTCGATGCGCTGGTCGGCGCGATCCGCCGGGC